>JBGSWA010000050.1:0-2384 GCA_041752645.1 Gillisia sp.
ATACGTTGCCCCGATCATGCCGGCAAATTGTGCAGCGAAGAAACTTTTTCCTGAACCCGGTAATCCCATCACAATTATTATCACGATAATTTTTTAATAGTTAAAACCAATGGTCAGTTTGTACACTAAAAAAGAAGTCTGTTTAAAACGGTTGTTCTTTCATTTTTTTATGGTTGAAATGGTCGTTCCCATCGCTTTCTAAATGCACACCAAGGTATGTCCGCATTAATTGTACCAACAACTCAAACACTATTTTAGTGCAGTAAAAATGGTTCCATCGCATTGCCGGCCTTTCTGAAATTCTGCGGCAATTGGTAGTATGCTTCAATGAGGTACACAAACCTTTTTAAGGTTTCATCTGACAAGTTGAAAGGCATCCGCTATATCTCTCGTTACAACTATTGATTAACTTGCAGCATGTTTCAGCAGTTATTTAAAAGCATCCAGGAAAAGGTGGCCGCCACACCAGAAGAACAACAAAGTGGTTACCACGTTGGCTGTTCAGGATTTTAGCCAACTCCGGAAAGAATATGGAAAAGAGCAGGCCGATGTTGTTAATAGTTACCGATGTAATGGGAAGAATAGTGGAAAGAAAGATGAATGTACCAGCCAACGGTACCTTACAGTTAGGTAGCAGGTTAAGTGCAGGTGTATATTTTATAGAAGTAATGCAGAATGGTAAAAAAGAGAGACTGAGATTAGTGAAGCAATAAGTTTTGTTAAAAACAGCATATAAAAATTCAGGGTCGCTCAATTTCCATTGTGGGGGCGGCCCTTTTGTTATTGGGATAACTATTTTTATTAAACAAAGCTCGGGATGTCAGATGGATCAAGGGCTGCAATTAATTCTTTCCCACAACTTTTTTTACCACCGCTGCATTAAAACAAAAATGAACCCAAGGGCTTTTAAAAATGAAATTGCATGCTTTTTTCACTATGGATTCTTATCGTTCCCATATTAAGCGAGGTCTACCGTGCCGGTAAAGCAAGCCAAAATTCAAAAACTGTGGAAGGGGATTTAAAAGAGGGTTGCTGAAGCTGATCACATTTGCAGGCTTGCCCTAACAGAATTAAAGGAAAAAGTAGTATTGAGCTGTGGCTGTAATCAAGGGCGTAAAAAATAAGTCAACAAAAGTGCAGCCCGCCATACTTGAGGTTGCTACTGACTTAATTTTTACGATCAATAAAAATTAACTTAAAAGCAGGGTATAGCATTTTAGAATTGTTTTATAAGTAAGGATGATAATAACATTGTAAATGTAGTTTTTGATAAAGCGTTTGTAGTTATCAAAACATTAAATACAAATTACCTTTTTGTATTTGAGTTACATCCAAAAAATTACATTTTAATCAATTAATCTAATTATGAATCACAATAAATCTTGTTGTAAAAAAAGTACTTCCCTTAAATTTTATATTTCTCATTTTAAAATATTTTTCTATTACTTTATAATTAAAACCAAAATGATCCCACCAGAGAGTTTTCTCTTGATTTCTGTATATTGAAATATCTTCTCCTTTAATAAGGCTCTTATAATATTTATGTTTATTTTGTATTCCTATTTCATTGAAGTTATCCTTATATATTTTCGTTTTCAGCAGGTATTTTATAATGCCTATTATACCTGTTTCTATAGGTACTGATATTAATGCAATACCATTGGTGTTAATTGACTGATGAATGTTTGCCAAAGCTGTTTCTAAATACCCTACATGCTCAAGCGTTTCAAAACAAGTAACCAGGTCAAATTTTTTTTGTACAGCTGTACTTTTATTTAAGTCCATTATTTCAAAACTAATTTCAGGATATTTTACAGCAGCATCTTTTATATAATCATCCAACGCATCTGTACCATATACATCAGTTATTGAAAATAAATTTTTTAACTTTTGAGTTATAAAACCACTTGCACAACCAATATCTATAAAACTATTGATATGCCTGCCCTTGATTTCTTTTTTTAAAAGTTTTTCTATTTTTCGAAGCCTTACCTGATGTGGAATATTTCTAAACGATATTTTTTTGTATGTCTCTGTAGGATCATAAGCGCACATAAAGATTAGTTTAATTATCATTAAATATTTCGGTAAAGTAAATTCATAAATGTTGATGTCTATTACTGATTTGGTTATTTAGTAATAATTTAATACGGAATTTTTGCAGACAAAAGTAATAATACAAACAAAACAAAATGTATAAAGAAACAATACTCCGGTAGTATTTTAAGCCCTTAACCTTCCGAATTTTAGGCACTGGTTATAAATACGTTTTATTTTTCTGCAACTCAGGTCTAAAGCTAAGTTGCAGAAAATTCTTTTGGTGATTAACTGGTTCATGTGCATCATTTTTATATCGGTCATCGAAAAACTTCCTCTTTGTGCCT
>JBGSWA010000051.1:0-13275 GCA_041752645.1 Gillisia sp.
AGAATTAATCTGAAAGTTTCTTTTTTCGCTAATTTTAATTTATCGTTCAAGTTTTTCTTCTATTGAAATTAACTAATCCCTGCTTTTTTGATCTTCCATGGGGATTATTATTTGGATTAAATGAATTCAAAAGCCTTCAAAGTTGTAAGATTTAGTAATTTTAGGCTTGCTCACCAAAATAGAAATTTTATGAAAACCACAATTAGACCTTATGTATTAGCCGAGACCAATTGGAAACAGGTAAAAGACAAAGATTTTTCCGTAGCAGTTTTACCATGGGGAGCCACCGAAGCGCATAATTATCACCTTCCCTATGGAACTGATAATATTTTGGGGGAAGAAATATCTCTAGAGGCCACAAGAAAAGCATGGGAAAAAAATGCCCGGCCGCTGGTATTGCCGACAATCCCATTTGGAGTAAATACAGGGCAAATGGACGTGAGGCTGTGTATGAATATGAGTCCGAGCACGCAATATGCTGTTTTAAGAGATATTGTACAGGTACTGGATAGGCATAAAATCAGAAAACTGGTGATAATAAACGCGCACGGCGGAAATAATTTTAAGCAAATAATAAGGGAATTGAGTATTGAATTTCCTGAGGTTTTTATTTGTACTTTAAACTGGTGGACGGTAACTGATGCTGAGCCATATTTTGATGAACCCGGTGACCACGCCGGAGAATTGGAAACTGCGGTTATGATGCATTTGACGCCTCAACTGGTTTTAAATTTGGAGGAAGCAGGGGATGGCAGTGCAAAATCCTTCAAAATTAAAGGCCTTAAAGAAGGTTGGGTAAGTGCCCAAAGGGAATGGACAAAAGTTACCGAAGATACTGGAGTTGGAAACCCCAAAAAAGCTACCCCTGAAAAAGGAAAAAATTTCTTCAGGGACACCACCGATATAATAGCCGGTTTTCTTGAAGAGCTGCACCTGGCAGATTTGGAAGATATGTACGAATAAATATTCAACCCTTCTATGATAAAAGCTTTACTCTATATTTTCGGTTTTTTAATTGCAGGAGAATTGTTCCGGTATATTTTTAATATCCCTATTGCAGGGAATATTATTGGAATGCTCCTTATCTTTATTGCATTGCGCTTTAAAATACTGAAATTAAAGGATGTGAAACCGGCATCAGACAAGCTTATTAAATACCTGGTTCTATTCTTTATTCCCTATGGAGTGGGCCTGATGGTTTATTTCAATCTTATTCAGCCTTTCTGGCTTCCGATTACAGTTGCAGTAATTGTAAGTTCAGTAATCACTTTGTATGTTACAGCGATCATTATGGAAAAATTTGGAAAATGAAAGAAATTTTTCAACTTCCCGTATTCGGCGTATTCATTACACTGGCGGCCTTTGTTGTTGCTACCCAAATTAAACAGAAATGGAATTATATCCTGTTTAATCCTATCCTTTTAGCTATAAGTTTTATCATTATCTTCCTTCTTGTTTTTAACGTGGATTTTGAAGATTATAACAATGGAGGAAAATTTTTAAGCTTTTTTCTCGGTCCGGCGGTGGTGGCACTTGGAGTATTTTTCTATGAAAAATATGCTGAAGTAAAGCAAAACCTGAAGCCATTCTTAATCGCTGTGACCGCAGGAGGCCTAAGCGGAATATTGAGTGTAATCCTAATTTTGATACTGTTCAGAGTACCGGATTTTATTGTACAATCTCTTGCAGCAAAATCCGTTACAGCACCAATTGCAATTGAAATAACCAAACTGGCTGGCGGAGTTCCTGAAATTACCGCGAGTATTGTCATTGCGGTGGGAATCTTTGGTAATGCATTTGGGCCTCTCATTTTAAGGTTTTTGGGCATAAGCAATAAAATTGCCATTGGCACATCACTGGGGACAGCGGCACACGCCATTGGAACCGCCAGGGCTTTTGAGGAAGGTAAATTGCCAGGAGTTTACAGCGGGCTCGCGATGTGTTTCAACGGAATTATTACCGCGCTTTTAACACCTTATATCCTCGATTTGTTATTGTTGTTTTAAGAATTTATTTCTTGTTTATTTGCTCCTCCTTTTTAAAATACCAGTGATGGTGCCTTAAGCTAGGTTTGTGTTATTTTATTTGAGAATTAGGAGGTTTATCCTTCAGCTTATTGAAGAATAGTTTGCTAAGTTTTGCTTATTTTTGAATAATATTATTCCAGAACCAATTCTACATGAGAAAATATTTACTCCTGATACTTTTTCCAATTTTGGCATGCTGCAATAATTTTGAAACCAAGAAAATTTATTCAAAAGAAGTTCTGGATCAAGAATCTAAATCTCTGAACTGGAATGAAGTGGATGAATATCCCACCTTTGAAAACTGTAAAAATATTGACGAATTGACTAAATCCCGGGAATGTTTTGAAGCAACCTTGGCCAATTCTATTTATTCGTATCTGTCCAGGCAGGAGCCCATCGTAACTCAGGCAATTGACGATACTTTGATTTTATATCTCGAGATCACCAAAACCGGAAAGCCAATTATCGATTCAGTTTTTGTGGACACTCTGGTTACGAATCAACTTCCCGACCTAAAAATATGGTTGCAGCAGAGCGTAGATTCCCTCCCAAAAATCTATCCCGCAATCAAACGCGGAATTCCGGTTTCCAGCGCGTTCAAAATGCCGATTGTGATCAAGGCGGAATAGTAGGTATCCAAAATTCAACCTCAAGCATCGGGACCAAAATCAGAATATGCTCAGGTGAAATCTGGAAATAAGTTCCTTATTTTGTTTGTAAAGCACTACCTCTTAAGATATCCTTAGAGGCACGAGCGATTCTATTTGATGCTGGATTGAAACAGGCAAAAAATAGGGAGGAGTAGAATGAAAGAGATGATAAAAGTATGCCTTGTTACTATATTGGAGACAGATCTTTGTAATATCTTTTTTTGCTCTAACTGTAATTTTTTATAATTTTTCTTTACCTGCATTTTTTTAATTTCGAATTTTCCTTCCTTTCCATTGATAACCAGAAAATAATGACAAAATCGCTACATAACTCGAGAATACAGGGTAGATAAAACTGCACCAAAAATAATTTCGTAGGGCATCTTTTCTGTCAAAAAATGAAGCCGAATGAAACAAAAGTGCAAAATCTACGGTGAATTTGAAAAAGAACGCGAATAGCAAAGGTTGGTAAGGAATAAGACCGAAGAGGATCAAGAAACCACCGATAACCAGCGATAAATTCATAAGCAGCACCGTTAAACCCACCATTTTTGCAAAATAGCTTTTATAGGCTGGGGTTTTTGCAGCCCATCGGATACGTTGGGAAATTAAAGTATTAATATTATGTTGAGGTTTCGTCATTACAATGGCTTCTTTGCATTTCAGAAAGGAAACAGGCCATTTTTTATCGGTGAATTTCTGAAGTAAAAACACATCGTCTCCACTGGAAATTTTCTCATTTCCGTTAAATCCATCGGCATTCAAAAATGCGGCTTTTTCATAACATAAATTGGCGCCGTTGCACATAAAAGCTTTTCCAAATCCAAAACCCCCTGCTCCCGAGGCCTGCAGGCTCATAAAATCCATTTCCTGAAAGGATTGAAAATATTTTAAGAATTTATTTTCGTGATTAATATTCGTGGATTTGTCAGAAAATTTTGTTTCAAAAGAATAGGTTTTTCCCCCTTTGGGGAGAATAGGGGGAAATTGGGCTATTTTTACCGGCCCTGCAACTAGTTTCGCTTCCGTTTCCACTAGGATCTCATTAAAGGCTTGCAGCCAGTTTTCAGGAACCTTACAATCTGCATCTGTTGTGACTATATATTCAAAAACTGTATTTTTGATTGCGGTCGAGATCGCGTTCTTTTTCGGGGAATTTGAACAACGTATATTTTCTAATAATCTTATTTGGATTTCAGGATTGGAAGTTATAAAATCCGAACAAATTTTAACCGAAGTATCTTGAGAAGCATCATTCACCAGGAAAATTTCAAATTTTGAGGTTGGGTAATTCAATTCGGATATAGAATTCAGTAAATTTGGCAAATTTTTGGCTTCATTTCGAAAAGGGATTACCGCTGAGAACCTGATTTCTGGTCGGATATTTTTTATCTGAAATTCTGGGATTTTCCTCCAGCCAATTAGCAGTGCTGCGATTAAGATCACATAGGAAATGGTTATTAAAACAAAAAAAAACATCATTATTCATATTTTAGGACAACTCCCAAATGTACAGATAGCTGCCCGGAATTCCGTAGCTTTGTGAGGCCTTCGCAAAATTAATGAATTTATCGTGAAGGTCTTAATACCAGAAATTTCAGCTTTTGAAAACAGAAAGAATCATTTTAGGAATTGATCCCGGGACCACAATTATGGGTTTCGGACTTATAAAGATCGTAAAAAAAGAAATGGTTTTCATACAATTAAATGAATTGCTTTTAAGTAAATACAACGATCCTTATATCAAGTTAAAACTGATATTTGAGCGCACCATTGAGCTGATTGATACCTATCATCCCGATGAAATTGCCATTGAAGCACCATTTTATGGCAAAAATGTACAATCTATGTTGAAGTTAGGTCGGGCTCAGGGAGTGGCAATGGCTGCAGGACTATCAAGGCAGATCCCAATTACAGAATATCTCCCTAAAAAGATCAAAATGGCCATTACCGGAAACGGGAATGCGAGCAAAGAGCAGGTTGCAAAAATGCTTCAAAGTATGCTAAACCTAAAAGAACTTCCAAAAAACCTCGATTCCACCGATGGTCTTGCAGCTGCAGTCTGTCATTTTTACAATTCCGGTGGCCCTAGTGTTGAAAAAAGCTATTCAGGCTGGGATTCGTTTGTGAAAAATAATCCAAAAAAAATAAAATAGGCCCTTAACATCCAAGGAGGTAAAATAAAAAATAATACTTGAAATTATTAAAATGCTGTTAGATTCTAAGATTATTATTAAAAACCCACTTTGCGAGGTGGCGGGGAAGCATGCTCCTTTTTTCTCCTCGCAATTGAGCAGGTCGGGTGGGTCTCTCTATATCCATATTCCATTTTGCAAGCAGGCTTGTCATTACTGTGATTTTCATTTTTCGACCTCTGTAAAAAAGAAAGGGGAATTAGTAAATATGATATGTAAAGAAGTGTTCCTTAGGAAAAACGAGTTGTCGGATCGCCAGATTCAAACCATTTATTTTGGAGGGGGAACTCCGTCGCTTCTGAGTGCTGAGGAATTGAAACAGATTTTTGAGTCGATACATTCCAATTTTCAGGTTTCTGATGATGCCGAGATTACCCTGGAAGCCAATCCGGATGATCTTTCAAGGGAAAAGTTGGTGGTTTTAAAAGGCTTGGGAATAAACAGGTTGAGTATTGGGGTACAATCCTTTTTTGAAGAGGACATGAAGGTGATGAACCGCGCTCATAATGCGAAGGAGGCCCTGGCAAGCATTCAAATGGCGAAAGAACACTTCGATAATATCTCGATAGATCTGATATATGGGATTCCCGGAATGACCGAGCAACGTTGGAGGAAAAACCTCAGGATCGCTTTGGAACTCAACCTGCCTCATTTTTCGTGTTATGCTCTAACGGTAGAACACAATACGGCTTTAAAGAAATTTATAGAAAAAGGGATTATTACACCTGTCGATGATGAAGCCGCAAAAGCACATTTTGAGATCCTGGTTGAAACCCTGAAAAATGACGGGTTTATACATTATGAATTTTCAAATTTTGGGAAGCCTGGATATTTTTCCAGGAACAATACCGCATATTGGTTTGGAAGACCTTATTTGGGAATTGGTCCTTCGGCACATTCGTTTGATGGAAATAGCAGGAAGTGGAATCTTAGCAACAATTCACTTTATATTAAAGCACTTCAAAAAGGTGCAATCCCGATGGAGAAGGAAGACCTCTCGGAAGTTGATAAATACAATGAATACGTGATGACACGCCTGCGGACCATGTGGGGAATCTCCCTTGAAGAGGTTGAGGAAAAATTCGGGCATAAATATAAAAAATACCTGATGGCACAGGCAACGCCTTATCTGGAAAGAGAATTAATGATAAAAGAAAATGGGGAATTGCATATTTCTGAGAAGGGAAAATTTTTAGGTGATGGGATTTCCAGTGATCTGTTTTTTATAAATTTGGATGCAGAAACAACGATGTAAAGCATCTCCTAACCAAACCAAGATCCCTTTTTCAAGCTCAAAATAATATGATCGCAGAAATACACCACCACCAAAAAACCTACGAAACTGATCTCTCCAAACCTCTGGATATTTCTTTAAGCCTTCGGGGAGATGACAAAAACCCGATCGCCTGGTATTTGGGAACGCCGATAATTCAGCCTGTAAGGGATGGAAATTTTATAGGCATGGTGAGTGCAGGAGCTTCTACAAATTTCAATAATATTCAATTCAATCCACACGGGCACGGCACCCATACCGAATGTGTTGGACATATAACCAGGGAATTTCACAGTGTGAATGAAGCGCTTAAGATCTTCTTTTTTACTGCTAAATTGATTTCCCTGGAACCTGAGAACAGGGGAGGAGATAGGGTTCTTTCGGAGTCGCAAATCAGAAAAAATCTTCAGCAGGATGAAGTGGAAGCCTTGATAATTCGAACAATGCCGAATTACATCGACAAGCGCACAAAAAAATATTCGAACACCAATTGGCCGTATTTGGAGGAAAGTGCCGCCAGATACATCCGGGAATGCGGAATTAAGCACCTTTTAATTGATTTGCCATCTGTAGACAGGGAAAAAGATGAGGGGAAATTACTGGCGCATAAAGCTTTTTGGGATCATCCCAAAAATACCCGGTTTGATTCCAGCATCACAGAACTGATTTATGTAGCGAATAAAATTGAGGATGGGACGTATTTGCTCAACCTCCAAATCGCCTCCTTTGAAAACGATGCCACCCCAAGTAAACCTGTTTTATACCGGATGGTGGAAACAGGAAACAGGAAATTAAAAAACCGTTCCTAATTAGAGAAACGGTTTTTCAGGTTATATATTTTTCTGAAGTCAACTTCAGAAAAAAATTTATCCAAGTGCAACTCTTTCAAAAGCAACCACCTCAAGTTCGCTATCCAAAGATTTTACATATTGAACAACACTCACTTTGTTGTCTTTGATATAGTCCTGGTTAACCAGGGTATTGTCTTTAAAGAAACGTTTTATTTTTCCTTTTGCGATGTTATCCAACATAGCTTCTTCCTTACCTTCTTGTCTCAATTGATCTTTTGCAATTTCAATTTCTTTATCAATCACAGTCTGGTCAACTCCGGCTTCATTCAATGCAACCGGGTTCATTGCTGCGGCTTGCATAGCCACGTTTTTCGCAACTTCTTCAGCACCTTCAACATTTTTTGAAAGTCCGGTTAAAACTGCAATTTTATTTCCAGCGTGAATGTAAGAACCTACAAAAGGGGCTTTCAGTGTACGGAAATCATTAATTTCAATTTTCTCACCTATAACGCCGGTTTGTTCGGTTAATTTATCCTGAACAGAAAGGCCTTTGAAATCTGCTGCCAATAATTCTTCCTTAGAAGAAACAGAAAGAGCAAGTTCAGCCAATTCGGTGGCCAATTTCACGAAAGTATCGTTTTTAGCTACAAAGTCGGTTTCACAGTTTAATGATACGATCACTCCCCGGGTTCCGTCTTCGTTCACTTTTGCAATTACAGCACCTTCAGAGGATTCTCTGTCGGCACGGTTTGCAGCTACTTTTTGACCTCTTTTGCGAAGGATCTCAATAGACCTTTCAAAATCTCCATCGGCTTCAACCAATGCCTTTTTACAATCCATCATACCGGCACCGGTAGTTTGTCTCAATTTATTTACTTCTGCGGCGGTTATGTTTGCCATGACGTTTAATTTTTTTGGTTTATAATAAAAAGTCGCTTAGTTTTTCGTTTAAGAAACAACTAAACGACTCATAAAAATTATCAAAAGGAGTAGGTTATTATTCCTCCTCAGTTTCAGAAGTGGGTTTTGCCAAAGTTTCCTTTTTGGACTCTAACTTAACCTCTTTTTTAGCTTTTTCCATGGCTACTTTGTCTTCAGGAGCAGCGGAAGGAACTTCTACTTCTTCTTTAGTTTCAGGAGTAACAGCAGCAACAGCTACTTCATCTTTGGCTTTTTTAGCTCTTGGAGTTTTGGAAGTTTTTTCTTCTTTATCTTCTCCTTCTTTAGAATCTTTGCTGGATTTTCTTTCAGACAAGCCTTCTATAATAGCTTCAGAAAGGTATGAAACCACTTTTTCAATGGATTTGGAAGCATCGTCATTTGATGGGATAACATAATCTACCTCACGTGGATCAGAATTGGTATCAACCATCGCAAAAATTGGAATGTTTAATTTCTGAGCTTCTTTAATCGCAATGTGTTCACGCATAATATCTACTACAAATACTGCTGCCGGAAGGCGGCTCATATCTACAATGGAACCTAAGTTTTTCTCTAACTTAGCTCTTAAACGGTCAACTTGTAAGCGTTCTTTTTTGGAAAGGGTATTAAAAGTACCGTCTTTTTTCATCCTATCTATAGTTGCCATTTTTTTAACGGCTTTACGGATAGTAACAAAATTGGTAAGCATTCCACCAGGCCATCTTTCAGTGATGTAAGGCATGTTTGCTTTTATTGCCAGGTCGGTAACAATTTCTTTTGCCTGTTTCTTGGTAGCTACGAAAAGAATTTTTCTACCACTGGCTGCAATCTTTTTAAGGGCCTCTCCGGCCTCTTGCATTTTTGCAGCACTTTTATATAAGTTAATGATGTGGATCCCGTTGCGTTCCATATAAATATATGGGGCCATATTGGGGTTCCATCTTCTTGTAAGGTGTCCGAAATGTACACCTGCATCAAGTAAGTCTTTTACTTCTACTTTGTTTGCCATTTTTGTAATAGTTTACGTTCTGTTGAGATAGCAACCACGCGCTGCGTGGTTTAGATGCTAAACTAATTTCCGCCTTGCGGAATAACAACAAAAATTTAATTAATTTTTGAATATTTTTTTTGGAACTAACTCCAATTAATACAGCCCTTAGAAAAAAGGAACGTACTAAGATTAACGTTTAGAGAATTGGAATTTTTTACGGGCTTTTTTCTGTCCGAATTTTTTCCTTTCTACCATTCTTGGATCTCTGGTCATTAAACCTTCAGGTTTTAAAACAGCTCTGTTTTCAGAATCCAATGCTACAACTATTCTAGCCAATGCAAGGCGAATTGCCTCAGCCTGTCCGGTAATTCCACCTCCGTAAACATTTACCTTTATATCGAAGCTTTCTTCGTTTCCGGTCATGTTAAGAGGTTGCATTACTTTGTATTGTAATGGAGCAGTGGTAAAGTACTCTTTTAAGTCTTTTTTGTTGATCGTAACGCTCCCTGTTCCAGGTGCAGCATATACTCTCGCAACTGCCGTTTTTCTCCGGCCAATTTTGTGAATAACCTCCATTACTTAATTTCGTTTAAGTTAATAGTTTTAGGCTTTTGGGCTTTCTGATCGTGTTCAGAACCAACATACACCTTTAAATTTCGGAAAATTGCTGCGCCTAATTTGTTTTTAGGAAGCATTCCTTTTACCGCATTTTCAATAAGCCTTTCTGGGCCTTTATTGAATAATTCGGTTGCAGTTAAACTGCGTTGTCCCCCAGGATAGCCGGTATGGCGAATGTATTCCTTAGAATCCCATTTTTTTCCTGATAAGTTGATCTTTTCGACATTTGTAACAATTACATTGTCTCCGCAATCAACGTGTGGGGTGAAGTTAGGTTTGTATTTTCCTCTAAGCAGCTTTGCCACTATAGAAGAAAGACGACCTAAAGTCTGACCATCAGCATCCACGTGTACCCAATCTTTGGTCACGGTAGCCTTGTTGGCCGATACTGTTTTGTAGCTTAATGTGTCCACACTAATTAATTTTTACTTGTTATTAAACATTCCATTCCCTGTAATCCGACTTTGAATCGTGAAAACAGGGGTGCAAATGTACAATTATAAATGTATATTGCAAATAGCAACCTCATTAATTTATTGAAAGTGAAATGTTTGGTTTTCAAAGGCTTCCCCGGTCTTTATATATCGGAATTTATTGTGGATTGATTTCAAATGCGAACTTCATTATAAATAGTTAAATAACCGTTTAAATTTCTTCTATCGTGGAATGACTGAAGGAAATAGTTTTTGCTAATTCTTTTCCAGCCAAATCTAAAAAACTTTTAATTAAAATATGGTAAAATGGTGTTGTTTTATTAAATATTTAATACATTGTACTAAATATTATTATAAATCGTACTTTTTGGCTAAAATTTTCTTTAAAAAATTATTGTGAAAGTAAATTTACCTACCCCCCCGTATTGATTTATCAAACTTTTTTGCAACTTGCCTTTATTGGTTTTTGCCACAAACTAAAAAATTATCTCGTTCCCGGAAACCTATTATTACTAATTTATTTTTTATCCACCGGTTGCGAAAAAGTTGATGTAAAACATGAACAGCTGCCTGGAAATGAAGTAAAGAGTGCCACCTTCCTTAAGAAGGAAATCGATCTCTAGGAAATCGAATCCAATCCCAAAATAATCAAAGAACTCAGAAAAAAAGCTTCCAATACACTTAAAAAATTCAGGGAAAGATATATCCATATCGATAATTCCAATTTGATCATGATTCCGATAAGGTTACGTATAACGAGAAATGGAAATATAATTCCTATACCTTTCCAACTGTACAGGGCAAAGATGAAAAGATCAGGAACATCCTTTTTAACAACTCAAGTTTCGCAACTAATTCTAAGCAGCCAATTTAGCTAGATTTATAGAATTTTCCTTGTTGTTCAAAAATGATAGAGAATCGCTGTAAAGTATTAGTTTACCGATTGTTTCTTCGAAATCAATAGTACCAATAATTAATTCCAAAACGCTTAATATTTCAATGATTGCTAACAATATCCGCTCATTTAGAGTATGTTGGATATAATCTTGTTTGATATTCTTAAACATACCCCCAATGGTTTTATAGGCTTCCGTCCTATATTTCAGACTTACCAGGAGGTATTGAATCATGCCGACTGATGTTTGAGCTACTTGCACATCAAAATTTGTTGACTGGCTTTTTCCTAGACCTAGCAATTGTTTCGCTTCTTTGAAGGCCTTTTATGAAAAGCGTATAGTTAGGCAAAGTACATACAGGACAATATTCCCAAAGGCGGTAAGATCGCTGGTTCCCAGCTTCCACTTTTCATAATCACTAAGCATAATAATATCGGTGATAGGCTACTACCTATAAAAGTCCAGAAACTGTTTGAATTAATATAGAACAGAAATAACAAATTTACATCCGAACATATTAGGGGTGTTTCATTCCAAACAATTGCCGTATATCCTGACGCTGATTCAAAAAATGGAGGAGTTTGAAATGGGAAATATAGATCTCCTTCCAAAAAAGAACAAGGAGCAAAAAAGAAAAAAAGACGCCACATTCCTAAAATGGCCCCAGAGGTTGGGAAATAATAATATGTTTATGGAAAGTGATTCTGTAAAGTAAGGGATCGAACCCCTTGATTTTTAGGGAACTTCTTGGTGACACTTTGCATAACGATACTCTTTACATAAAAGAATACCTCGATAGTCCATCGGATATTATAAATCTCTATGGTTTTAACAAAAGACAAATTTGTATTAGTGGATACTATGGTATGCCAAGCCCCATTAGTTCCTCTTTTGGTAATAAATACACTTACCTTAACTCCATCTATTTCAGCTATATATTGGGGGTAATATAGCTTCATAGATCTTTATCTTTTCACTTTGGTTCCTTGTTTTCTTAATTGTTTTATGGATACTTCTTTTCCTTCAACCACAAGAGTGCTGTTGTATTTGTACATTCCGATAACATGGACACTATTTTTGACCAACAAAAGTTTCTTTATCAGACTCATAGAGGTAAACCAACTATCAAATAAAATATAATCAACAGAAATTTTCCGTTGATTTATTCTACGAAACATTTGAACAAGGATATCTGTTTTCTTAGAATTTAGTTCTTTAAAACGCTTCTGTACGGGTAATTTGTCTTTTCTAAGTACTTTTTTTTGTTTCTTAAGTTCTTTTTTGGAGAGGCCATACTTCTTGATTTTGTTATCCTTGTTCTCGCGATGAAAGCTAAAATCAACAGGAATAAAGACACTCCCATTCCAGTAACCGGCTACAAGGAGTTTATATCCATATATAAAACGTTGGGTTACATGGTTATGAATTTTAGAGATTCCCTCTATTGTTTTTCCTCTTTTTTCGATGTCGGTATCGTCAATAATTAAACATCTTACGTTGTCCTTAGGTGCCCTGAGTTTTTCATCAATCTGCAGATAACGCTTTACAAACAACAGCAATAGGTTACGCCAGTTTATTTTCTGATTAGCAAGAGCCCTGTAATAAACATCCTTTTGTGCTTTTGAAATTGGAAGAACTGCATTACTGTACATAGAGCCTACATTTTTAATGTTCATAAATGGCAGCACTAACAATACCCTCATTATTTCCCAAAAAGGAACGCCACTTCCCTTGACCGACTGAAAAAGTTTAGATGATTTAGAAAATTTGAAAAGTTCAAGGTGTTTTGAAAAAAATTCCGGTTGTGTCCAATTCGATCTAAAAAGTGTTTTTATTTCTTGAATTTTAGCAATATCTTTGTTCTGTAGCATATTTGTATTTTTGTGTGTGATACCTTAAAAATACAGTAAAATCAGGCATTACGCAAGGTTTGTATGCTACATTTTTTGTTTTTTCTTCACTAAAACCCTACTGTTTTCGGGGTGCGAAACTTGAGTTAACAATTTGAATAATCAGTAAATTTTTTGAGGAATTTGATGGTTTTATAAGCATTTAAGCATTAAATTCACTAAAACAATCTAAAAAATATAAAAAAAATGACAACTAAAACTTTTACAGAGGGTGCGGAAAAACTGAATAAAGATGCGGATAATGCAAGAAAGTGGTTTCAGGAAACTACCTCGGCAATTATAGAGACCCAAAACAAACAGATGGAATTTGCCAATGACATGTATTCTCAAATGGTAAACAGCTTTCTAGGTGAAAATAAAATGGGAAGTTCTGACAGCTCATTTGACCTACCAAAAAAAATGATTGACAGAATGCAAAAAAATACAGAAAGTTTTATTGAAGCGGCCAAAACAGCCATGAAAACATTTATGGATTATAGTAAGCAATCCGATTCTATGATGTATTCAAAGGAGCTATTAAATACCATGACGGAGAATTTCAACAGGCAAATGGACCTGGTTACCACTGT
>JBGSWA010000052.1:0-16607 GCA_041752645.1 Gillisia sp.
GGTACACACAATACTTTTTTGGATTTTATACTCAACTATCCAACATTTATAGCCGGAAAGCATTTACAATTCGACATCTTTTTATGGATTATTGAAATTGGTATTCACCTCTGGTATTTGCCCTGCCTCTTTATTATTACTGTAGTGACATTTCCATTTTTAAAACGAATCAATGCCAACGGGCTTAATGAAACATTTATGCAAAAGCTCAATAAAAGGCCAAAGCTACTTTTACTGTTTAGTTTACCTTCAATCATTACATTAATGCTGCTAAAGCCAATTTTCCCTGAGTACACAAGTGTCACAGATTTTTTAACGTATGCTATATTTTTTGTGTATGGATTTATTTTCATGAAAGAACATGAATCCCTGTTGCCAATAATAAAGAAGAATAATAAGGTACTATTGAAAACAGGGATTTTAAGCTCCTTGCTGTTGATTGGATGCCTGTTGTATGAGCCATTAAGAAATGCTGCTTTTAATCCTACATACAATGTATATCATTTGATAGTATCTGTTCTCCTTGGCCTGTCTGCTTTTAGCTGGACTTTTTATTTCGTATCACTTTTTTCAAGGAGATTTAATTTTAATAATAAGGCATTGCCTGAATTAACAAGGAGTGTATTGCCAGTATATATTGTTCATCAAAGTATAATTGTTGTATCAGGTTTTTACATCATTAAATATATTGAAAGCGGCTTACTGGAATTTGTATTGATCCTTCTTACCGCAATAATTGGCTCAGTACTGTCATACTATTTCATTAAAATATTTAAAACAACCCGGGTATTATTTGGGATGAAAAATTAAGAAGCTCAATAGGGTAAGGTAAAATAACTATAAAAACCCTTCAATTAAAACAGACGGTTGTTTGGTTGAATGCTGATGAAAACATTTTTTTTATCATGCTTTGCCATCTTTATAAAATACAGGCGTGGCTTATAATATTTAAAAACTTTAAGAAACGGAAGGCTAATAAATTAATGCTTACACTGCTAAAAATAACCTCAAAACTTCCAAGTTTATTTATACAAAATTCACGCAATTGCGGGATAAAATTCTACTTAGACTGTACGCAAATTTGCATTCTATTTATGCATCCATTCATAGAGAATGTAAGGAGCTCCGAAAATTCTATATAGACACTTTTTAAATTGCCAACGGCATATATCTTGAATTTCGGTAAAAGCTTCAAAAGCTAATTTGATAATCGGTTTTAAAACTTAAAGTAAATGTTTACATTAATCACTACATCATGGAAAAAGTTATCCCATGTTTTTACGCCCATTTTATTGCTGGTTGTATCTGCTGGCTGCCATAAAGAGCAGGGTGGCGGAGAAAGTCTTTATGATCAGCAAAAAGTTGAGACAGGCTATGCTTTTAGCCTGTTATTAAAATCGGATAATTCTCTTTGGGCTACTGGCTCTAATGACGAAGGGCAACTGGGTGACGGTACTATGATGGTGAGAATGAGGCCGGTAAAAATTGCTTCAGACGTAATAGATATGGCCGCTGGTAGTTTTCATTCGCTTTTAATTAAAAATGATAACAGCCTTTGGGTTACCGGGTTTAACCAGTTTGGGCAACTGGGCAATGGAAAAAACTCCGATACAACGAGATTTGTAAAAATTGAGAGCAACCTAAAGAAAATTACAGCAGGTGACTACCATAGCCTATTTATAAAATTGGATAATAGTCTTTGGGCTTGCGGATTTAACAGTACAGGCCAATTAGGGAATGGCACCATGCAAAACTCAAATGTGCCACTGAAGATTACCGAAGATGTAAGGGACATAGCTGCGGGTGCAAACCACAGTTTAATATTAAAAAATGATCATTCACTATGGGGCACAGGTTATAATGCCAGGGGCCAATTAGGTGATGGCACTAATATAAGTAAAACCTTTCCAGTAAAGATTTCGGATAATGTGATTGCACTGACAGCAGGCGACCACCATAGTCTGTTTATTAAAAATGATAATAGTCTTTGGGCTACCGGTTTCAACAGCTTTGGCCAATTGGGGGATGGAAGTAAAACGGATAGAAATATACCAATAAAAATTGCCGATAACGTCATTGCCTGCGCTGCCGGTATAAGCCACACCATCTTTATTAAGTCGGACTACAGCTTGTGGGCTACAGGAAATAATAGCGATGGCCAGTTTGGCGATGGAACAAGCGTTTCTCAAACCAGCCCTATTAAAATTGCAGACAATATAAAGGCGGTTGCTGCAGGTTTCAATTATAGTGTAATATTAAAATCGGACGGTCGCTTTTTAAGTGCTGGCAGTAACGATTACGGGCAATTGGGAGATGGAACAAATCAACACAGGGTTTCATTTGTTGAGATGGGCTTTTAAAAAATAATTTCAATAGCCGGTGAGGCAACAAACCAATATACAGACTCAATTGGTATGCGTTGGGGAGCAAGTACTATATGCCACAAAAGGCCCTGGCTAGCTCAATTTTGGCGAGCCTCCAATCGCAAGATAATACAGGCTCTTTTACAACTTAATAAGTGTTGTAGATGGAAAGGATACAAGTACGTATTCAGTTTCAACGGGTACAAAAAATTGAATCATTCCTAAATTGGTTTTTAATAAACAACAACTGTTAATCCGCATTTACTATTACTCAAAACTTTCCCGCTGGTACAAAAGGTATAACTCATTTTAAAATAAAGCATAAAGGCAAATGCCGGCTTTGTTAATCTAATTAATTAAAAATATGAAACGAAAACATGTTGTATTATTTGCATTCTACTTTAATTTATGCACAATTATTTTTAGTGTTGATACAGTAAAAGCGCAGGAAGTGGTATTGTATGAAAACGCAAACTTTACCGGAAAGATGAAAACACTGGGTATCGGTACTTACCGGTTTAATAGTTATGCCGATTTTAATGATATGGCATCATCAATTAAAGTACCGCAAGGTTTTGCAGTGATGCTGTTTGAACATGCAGATGAGGGCGGCGGCTATGGTGTTTCTGTAGATTTAATGGAAGACTGCACTGATTTACTGATCTACAATTTCGATGATAAAATTTCTTACTTAACTGTTTTTAATGCCCGTCCTGGCAACGGCTTTCTTTGGGTAAGGGCAGCAATTACAAATGGCGTATTTGTAGCTGGCCATTGGGAAAGGGAAAGAGCAAATGGAAACAACCCTGTAAATGCTACTACGGGATTGGTTTCTCCTCCTTTTCCACCGCACACGCCACAAATACCTACGGTGCTACAAGTAAATGGTGCCCAAACAGTCATTACTGCATTGGGGGTACAATCCTCTTTAGATCAGGTAATGTGGGAGCATGCCTCTACAAACCAAATGGGTATCATCGGAAACGATTACAGGGGTATTGATGAAATTGGTTCTGCCGCAATTGAAAGAGGTTCAAACAATATTGCTATTCCAGATAATCTAAATTTTTGGTACCCTCAAAAGCGACCGAATGACCGTAGAGACGTAGTCTATTATAAAAGAACGCTGGCAGGAAAAGTAGTCGGTGTTAAACAGGTAAAAATTGATGGCACTTTTCCAGATTATGACGTGAATGTTGATATTGAACCTGCTGACAAATACCGTTATTTATTAACGGAATCCCATAGCAGGGAGTATACCTCACTCATGTCCAAACAATGGCATTTAAGTGGCCATACAAGTGGACAGCCAGATTGTGATGATGCAAAATCAAAGAATGATTTCAAACATATAGAAGCAGAAATTGCAGAAACCTACTGGCCGCAAAAAAGCCGAAAGTTTAGCCCGGCCATACTTACAGGATTGTGTACGGCAAGAGTTGGTCAGGATATATGTGTGTATGGTCCGTGGATTTATGATGCAGGTCACTGTTGTCATGCGGAAATCCATCCCTCAGAGCAAATTTGGTGGACTGAAAATAATGCTACGGGAAAAAAATATGCATGCAATGTTTTGTGTGATGCCTCCAAAAGATTTTTTTGGAGAGACCAGATGGATGATGGTACAAAATTAAAGCCCTGGGCTGCTCCTCCTGTTAAAGGACTATTTGCAATAGCTTTTGAAATAGTTATCAATGATGCAGGTGCAACACCTATTAAAAAATTTGAAGTGTCGGATATAAAAAAATTTAACGTAGCCAAATACCCTGATGCGGATAAAGTGTATGAGTTAACCTTTCAAAATAAAACCCTGGTTTCTTTTGTACCACATAATGATGCTTTTAAAGTATCGTACGAAAGCGTTGGATTAGTGCCAGGTACCATCAATACAATACGTGGGTTTTTAGTAATAGAAACCTCAGTAGGTACCATTAGGCAAATTGCTACCAGTAAATATTTCCTGGACCCGGGCAGTAACAAATCAGTAAAAATAAAATTTCCAATGGGTACCGATCCAATAAACGTGCCGCCACATTACGAACGAAAATTTTTTAGTAAAGTATCAGGAAATTATTTATTTAATGTAATAGAAACCACTTTAACACCAATTGGTAATTAGTTGTCAATTGATTGGGGGGATGTAATTTATTTTGAACCCTACAACCCATTTGTAGATTTTATTATCTCTTTTGATGAGTATACAATACCGGGTTTTAATTAGTATGGTCTTGTACGATTTCAGTTTATAAAGGTATTTCCTAACCCAATCATTCAACTCAATAAGAAAACTACAACATCATTTTCCATTTTAAAATTAATTTATGAAACTGTTTTTTATAATAGCTATGCTGTTTTGTTCCTTGCCAAACATATTTGCTCAGAATAATGTAGGTATTGGTACCAGAACACCTAATGCCAATGCAGCATTGGAAATACAAAGCAATAGTAAAGGTTTACTTATGCCACGCCTTTCCACAACAGCAAGGAAGGGTATGTTAAACGTTCCTAAAGGAATAATAGTATTTGATTCTTCTTACAACTCTTTTTACTATCACGATGGTGGCCGGTGGCGGCCAATTTCTGATAATAACCCTGATAGCTTATTGCTGGATTACAGCGCTTCACCGCAGGTAACTGCTAACATGGATATCAATACTAGTACGTCACTATTGAGCGGTTTATTATATGATAACGGCAGCCCTTCAGGTAATTATAAAGCTAACAGTAATGATACTTATGTTGTAACTCATAGTGCTAAGGATGATAGTGTGATTATTATTGGATATAAGGTAGTGGTAGAGAGCATGAGTACAGAAAGCCCTCACGATTCGTTGGAGATATATATCAATACCAAGACTGGGTTTACTCAAAAAGAAGTATTTAAAGGCAACAGAACAGGTACTTTCTTTTTTCAAAATAATGGCGATCTTATTTTTCGATTCAAATCAAATAATATAAATAATTTATCAGGTTTTAAAATCAGGTGGACTAAACTAATTACCAACAGTATTGCAACAGAACCACCTCCAATGTATGGCTGGTATATCAATCATAAAAAAATAGCTACGAGGGGTGGAATTAATTTGAATAATGAGTGGGCTAAAGATAGCCTTGGTTCTTTATCTTTTGGATATGGAGCCAGGAATAAATCGAAAGGTTATGCTGCTACGGTTTTTGGATTAGATAATAATGCAGGTGGTGATTTTTCATTTGTAGCTGGCAGGGGCAATAAGGCTGATAAATCGTATGCTATTGCAATTGGGTCCTTATCTGCGGCCACCGGTTACAATGCAATAGCCATGGGGGATGGAACGCTCGCTGCGGGAGATTATTCATTTGCTGCAGGTCAATATTCCCAGGCACTGTCAAGGCATTCGGTTGCGTTGGGAGAAAGTACTATGGCAAATGATTACAATGCATTTGCAATGGGCAGTTATACAACCGCAAGTGGCTGGAATTCGGCTGCCTTTGGTGGTGGCTGCACTGCAAGTGGTGCATCAGCATTTGCAGGCGGCAATGCTGTTATAGCCAGCGGTAATTATTCCACATCTTTTGGTTCTAACGCAAAATCTATAGGTGAATATTCATTTGCTGCAGGCGACAGGGCAGAAGCAAGAATAGTAGGTACTGTGGCCATCGGCCGCCAGGCAATAGCCAGTGGTAATTATGCTGTCTCTTTAGGCAATAACACGTTGGCATCTGGTACATCCGCCACTGCAGTGGGACAAAATACAACGGCTGGCGGAGCGTCTTCTTTTGCGTCTGGTTATTTTACAAAAGCCAATGGAGTTTATTCAACAGCTATGGGCAATGCCAGCACAGCCAGTGGGAATTTTTCGACGGCATTAGGAAATAATTCTTTAGCATCTGGTGCAGGCTCTCTGGCAATTGGTACAAACAATATAACTGGTGGTACCAACGCTATGGCAATAGGAACTGTTTTGAATGTTGCCGGCCAATACGCTACCGCCCTGGGTACTAAAATTACCATACCAGCAAATGCAGCCGGCTCACTTGGTATAGGCGATCTGGAGTTTAGCGACAATCCTATCGACAATACCTTTCTCGGTTTTGAAAATGAATTTGTTGCCCGTTTCAGGGGAGGCTATTTTTTTATGACAAGTGGCAATGCGCCGGGAGGCAGTTATAGCAACAGAACTGGTGTAAAAATGGGCACTGGTCAAAATAGCTGGAGTGCAATCAGCGATATCCGGTTAAAGGAAAATTTTGAACCCGTTAATGGGGAAGAGATTCTTCATAAAATATCCGAAATGCCACTTACTACGTGGAATTATAAAGCACAGGATCCTAAAAAATTTCGCCACTACGGCCCTATGGCTCAGGATTTTTTTAAAGCCTTCGGTAAAGACAAATACGGTTCTATCGGCTGCGATACATTGATTAATCAACAGGATTTTTTAGGAGTAAGTTTTGTTGCCATACAGGCTTTAGAAAAGCGAAGCACTGCATACCATACCGAAATAGAACTATTGAAACATCAACTGGAAGCACTTAAAGCAAGTAATGAATTGCTGATAAAAAAACTTGAAGCATTTAAGACGACAAAATAGGACATGATTACAGAAATTTTAAAAATTAGAAATTAAACAAACATAGGTATGAAAGTTATTAACCTGGTACTGGTGATTGGCCTGCTTAACTTTTCAAGTTGTAAAAAAGAAGTATCCCAACCCTTAAGCGAACAAACAAAATTTAAATTTTTGTTGTACACCAATGTAACATTTCCTGATCCCCATCATCCCGTTAGTTTCAACATGTACATCCGGCACAATAGCAACGTGTTGGTTGACTCGCTGCTTGTTACCTTGCCGTTAAGCGATATCCCCAATGCTGCTAACAAATTGGTTTTTGAACGAACTGTTGAAGGCAACTACCAGGGAGTATTTACAGTAGGGTTTAAATACAGCATTGAAAACGTAGGTAATTCCTGGCACCTGGAAAACTGCCAGGCAGGAACTGCTGAAAAAACAGTAGACTTTAATTTCAGGTAGTAACTATACATCTTTGAAGACATTACATGCTTACTTTTTAGCAAGCAATAAATTGATGATTAAAAATCATTTTCAAGAAATAATCCAGACGCAAATTGATCATCTGTAATTTTTAAAATCACCCCTTAATCAGTAACCCCAAATTTCAATTTAAACACAATATTAGTTTGCCAAAAAGCAAACGCTTTTCTAAAAATATCTACCAACAATTTATTTATTATTTTACTTAAACAATTAATTTATGAAAAAAATAATCCTTACTACTATGTTATCATACTTAATATGTAGTGCAGCATTTGCCCAGAAGAAGGGTATGGTTCAAAACAAAAAAATCGACATCCCTGGTTTTGAAAAACTAGTAATTGATGCCAGTGTAAAAGTGTTGTTAAGAGAAAGTGATCAGCCTTTTTTGGAACTAAATGGCAGTCCGTCTTTTATAAAGTCTGTAAAAATAAAAAATTATAAAGACGAAATATCTGTTAACAGCAATTATTATAGCTTTAAAGAGACAGAAAATACAGTGACAATAGGTGTAAAAAAACTGAAATACCTTTTTGTTCGGCAGGATGCCGAGATAGTATCTGGAAATACATTGTTATCGCCAATATTAAATATCCTGCTAGATGCTGCGGTTACGCTACATCTGTCAAACACCGGTAAAACCAATATAACCACAAGCGAAGAATATATTCTTGAGGCCATGAGATAACCATTTTTTAAAAGGATTTTATAATTTATCATTCATCCTTGTTATGATCATTAAAACAAAAAATAACAGAGAAGTAATTTTACGAAAACTAAGCACTGTTGACTACGAAGACTTATTGAATTATCTTGATGGTTTAAGCATTGATACAAAAAAGCGTTTTGGACCACACCCATTTGACAAACAATCTATTGCTGACTTTTACCTGGACGATACGCATATTGGCTATATTGCCCAGGAAACTGAAACAACAAGTATAGTTGGATATTCAATCATAAAAATCGGCTATTTACAACAGGATCGTTTTCGGCTACAATCGTATGATTTGAGACTTGATGAAAAGAAGGATGTTACTTTTGCACCATCTGTTGCTGATTCGTGGCAAAGTTGTGGAATTGGGAATGCGTTATTTCATTTTATACTTGCTAACCTAAAACCTGCTGAAATTAGCAGAATAATATTGTGGGGTGGGGTTCAGGCAGGGAACGACAAAGCGGTAAATTATTACAAAAAAAATGGCTTCCAAACCTTGGGTGAATTTCAACACAATGGACTGAACTACGATATGGTTCTCCAAATAATTTAGTTACGGTTTTAGCACCGGGAAGACATCGACGTTTTTAAATTATAAGGTAATAAGGTTGAAATGTAAATAGGTGGACTTTTATATGGCATCAATTATAAAAATGTAATTAAATGGTGGAAGTATTTGAATTCCTCAGCCATAATCGTTTTTCTTTTAAACGAATTCTCATCGTTTCTCCTATTTCTTTTGAATGTACTTCGTTGATTTTCTTCACTAAAATTTGACGGTAAATCAGCATTTCAAGCGACACTTAAAAAAGTAGTACAAGATGAATCAATTCAGAAAAATAAATAGACCTGAAAAAAGTGAATACCCTGTTTATTCCCAGCATTATTTTGACTTAATAAAAACAGAAACAGACATATTGAAGGAAATGCATGACAATCTAATAAATCTCAAAGAACTGATTTATTCATTACCTCCCGATAAGCTGCTTTATAGCTATGCGGAAAACAAATGGACAATCAAGGAAATATTGGTTCATAATATTGACGATGAAAGAATCTTTGCCTACAGGGCTTTGCGGTATGGGAGAAACGACCCTACACCCTTGAACGGCTTTGAAGAAAACAATTATGCCAAATATTCGTATGCCAATGTTAGAAGTTTAGACAGCATTTTTAAAGAATACGAATCTGTGAGATGGGCAACCATAACATTGTTTCAAAATCTTCCCGATGATGCTTTTATGAGAAGCGGTGGTGGGATAGATGATGATGGAAGTATTATTAATATAAGAACTGTCAGGGCATTGGCATATCATATTGCCGGACACGAATTAAGGCACATTAAAGTAATAAAAGAACGTTACCTAAATATGAACACCGGAAAAAGTAACGTATAAAGTTGAACCAGGATCATTGAGCAGGGTAAAAGTCTTAATTGCCATGCGGAAACCAGTTACAACCTTGTAGAAACGGTTGAAATTGAGCTTAGCATAATCTCTTTATCTAACCTTTTGTTGTGCAAAAATCACGCAATTACGGGATATGCCTCAACTGCCAATTTATTCAAATTTGCATTTTACAAAAGTATTCTTTGAGGGCTATTTAACTGAAGATGCTAATGCTTAAAAAACTACAGAACAGATATGGATACAATCAATTTGCAGGAGAAACTCAGCCTCATTAATGATCTTTGGAAACCAAGGGTGATAGCCGAATTGAATGGGCAACAAGTTAAAATATCGAAAGTGCAAGGGGAATTTGTTTGGCACGACCATAAAAAAGAAGATGAACTTTTCTTTATTGTCAAGGGTACTTTACGAATGGAATTCCGGGACAGAGTAGTTGAAGTGAATGAAGGTGAAATGATTGTTGTACCAATGGGAGTTGAGCATAGGCCCGTAGCCGTTGAGGAAGTTTGGATGATGCTTTTTGAGCCGGCAAATATTAAACACACCGGGGATGTTCAATCTTATTTGACAATTGACAGCTACCAAAAAATTTGATGAACATATGAAATACCCTGCCATTCAAATAAAGAAAATTATAACAATTGGATAATAAGAAAATGAGAAAAGTAGGATTAGTAGGCGGCATAAGTTGGACCTCAACGCTAGATTATTATAAATTTATCAATGAAGGAATTAATAATAAACTAGGTGGACTAAATTTTGCAGAATGTATAATTTACTCATTAAATTTTGGCGACATTCAGGACAGAACCTGGGAGGGTGCTTACGAATTATTGCATGGTGCTTGTGATAGTTTAAAGAAAAGTGGAGTTGATGCAATTGCATTATGTGCTAATACGGCACACTTATTTGCTGACAAATTGCAATCCGAAATTGGCTTGCCATTTATTCACATTGAAACTGAAACTGCAAAAGTGGTTAAGCAACATGGAATAGAAACGGTGGGACTTTTAGGTACAAAATTTACCATGGAAATGGATTTTTATCGAAACAAGTTAGAAGACGCCGGACTAACTGTTTTAGTGCCGGAAAAAAAAGAAACCAGAGCGTATATTCAACATACAGTAAAAGAAGAATTGGGAAGAGGAGTTATTAATGAAAAAACAAAGCAAGAATATATTGTTATTGCAAAAGAATTAATTAGTCGTGGTGCTGAGGGGATTATTTTAGGTTGTACTGAAATTCCAATGTTGATAAGCCAGGCTGATTTTTCGTTTCCAATTTTTGATACAACTAAAATTCATTCGCAGGCAATTATCGATTTTTCGATTTCAAAATAACATCCAATTTGCAGCCCTTTTAAAAATAAATTTAGTTTAGGGTTGGTATGTATTAAAAACTAATAAAATGAAAAATATATTGAAATCTTTATTGGCTATTGTTTGCTTAGCCTTAATGTTTTCTTCTTGCAAAAAACAAGATTTTGTATTTAGTTCAAATGCTAATGACATGTTCCATGTAAAAAATGGCGACTATTTAATACCTGTTCTGGTTAGGGGTAATACTGCAAGCAAAAAGATACTTCTTTATATTCAAGGAGGCCCCGGTTATTCTTCTCTGGATTTTGCGTTGGGTGATTATCCCGAGTGGAAAAACACTCTCGAAATTGATTATGCTGTTGCCTACTATGATCAAAGGGGAACCGGCAATAAGCAAGGAAATTTTTCGCAGGGGGACTTGGTATTGTCCACTTGGGTTGAGGACTTAAACAAAGTTGCATCGTTTTTGGAAAAAGCTTATGGAGCAGAAATCATCATGATGGGTCATAGCTTCGGAGGTGATTTGATGTACAGGTATATGGTTGCAAAAGGTAATACCGCTGTTCCTTCAAAATATATTTCAATAGATTCTCCTGTAACAACCGACTCAGATGATGACACGCTACGTTGGGTTTTTAGAAGAGAATTCTTACTCAATACGGCCAATTTAGAAATATCCCGTGGTAAAAGAATTAGCCAATGGAATGAAGTGCTTCAATGGTTGAGCGTAAACCCCGAATTAAAGAAACTTGGAGGAGATAATCCTTTTCAACTTTGGAACCAGTGGAACAAATATGTTGATGAATTAATTTATGTAGATTATCCAGAAAAGCCTGTGAAGATAAAACACTACATGAATTTAGTGTTTAATTCAAACTACAATATATTGGCTTATTTGAATGGGAATTACAAAGAAAAGTTAGTGTCTCGTATACTTGAAGAGGAAGAAAATGATTTTTTAATGGATAAACTACCCCTCATTCAAAATCAGAATATATTAGTATTAGGGGGAAGATATGATGATATATGTCCGCCCGAAGAGTTAGCCTATGTATTCACCCAAATAGGCTCTCCTCACAAGACCTTGAAAATAATTGACTATGCCGGACATACCTCTTTTATAGATCAACCAACTGAATTCTATAATACTATCAAGCAATTTGTACAATAATGAGATATCTAATTTTACTAATATTATTAATTGCATCAACCACGCTTGATGCACAGCGTTTCCTGCCAAAATCTTTATCGGCCTCCTATTTTGGCGAAGTTATAACTCATCCTGGATTAAAATTAGGTGTTACATACGAACTTAAACGTTGGGGTAAAAGCAAAATCAAAAGAAATGGAATTGAAAAAGTAATTCAACAAAGTTTCGATTTAAGTCCGACCGTTGGGTTCTATTACCATAAAGATTATCAAACAGGACTTTTCGCAATGCCTGAGTTAAGTTATACCAGAAAAAAAGCGAACGGAAATGTTGTGGCTTACGGTGTGGGGGCAGGTTACATGCGAACATTTATCCCTCATGTTTATGATTTAACGTCAACTGGAGAAATCAAAAAATTACATGAAGGAAATAATTATCTTCTAACCAATTACTTTATTTCCTTTGGTAAAGACTTAAGTGTTAAACACCACATTCCTATCACTATGTATATCAAACCACAATTTATGCATGCTTTGCCAAACTATGCAGGTGGAGTAACGTACTTTGCTTTGGAAATTGGTGTTATCTACAGGTTAGAAACAAATTAAAATTACCGATGGACTATTATAATATAAATAATTTATCCTAATCTCCATTATTGCTTTATGGCACAGTTATGCCGATGGGAAATGGACAATAAAAGAAATTCTAGTTCAAATAATTTATCACTATTGTCCAACTATTTTAAAATAAAGGCATAAAAAACAAACTGGCCTTGCTGCCTGGCAGACTAAATAATTTGATGGGTTAAGGTTACGGTTAGTGGAATATTCTGCAAAATATTTAACAGATCATTGGTGCCAAAAAGGACATATAGTGCATTGTTTAGCCGGAGAATTTATAACTGAACCTGAGAATGGAAAAAATCAAAATTGACAGAAGGAATGTCATATGTTGTTTCAGACAATCTAAGTTCAGACCGCTCTATCTCAGAGAACGGAGTAAAACTATTAATTATTGACGGCAATTATTTGAAATGAAAAATATAACAACACAATTTGCAACAGAATTTGCCAGAGCATGGATCGATACCTGGAACTCACGTAATCTTGTTGATATTTTAGATCATTATTCTGAAGATATTGAAATAACTACCCCCATGATAAAAATGGCCTTGGGTGAGGATAACGGTACATTAAAAGGTAAAGTTGCTGTGGCTGCTTATTGGCGGACCGCCCTTGAAAACCTACCAGATTTGCATTTTGAATTGTATGAGGTTGCAAAAGGAGTAAATTCAATTACATTATTCTACAAATCTGTGATGGACAAAAAGGCAATGGAAGTAATGATTTTTAATGAAGAAGGAAAAGTTTGTAAAATGATAGCTCACTATACGAATTAAAATGAAGACAATAAAATGATAGAAACAGAGCGGCTTATTTTAAAGCCTTTAACCTACGACCAACTCTTAAAATACATTAAGGCAGATAAATCTTTGGAAATGGAATTAGGTTTGAATGAAACATCAAGAATAATTTCACGTGAACTTAAAGAAGCCTTTGAGCTGGTGATTTTTCCGAATGTAGCAGATACTACCAAAGACTTTTTGTACTCAACCCTTTGGACAGTCATTTCAAAAGATGCTAATAAAATGGTTGGCGATATCTGCATTGTTGGAGAGCCAAATTCAGATGGTGAAATTGAAATTGGCTACGGCACTTACAACGAGTTTCAGAAAAAAGGTTTTATGACAGAAGCCGTTGGAGGAATGATAAAATGGGCTAAAACTCAACCTGCAGTATTGTCAATTATTGCATCTACAGAAAAAGAAAATATTGGTTCATTTACAATTCTACTAAAAAATAATTTTACTAAAATAGGAGAAACAGAAACATTATTTAATTGGAAACTGAGTATAAATTAATTGACGGCTAAAGCACATAGAATTGATGTCATCATTCTTTTATTAATGGTAATGATATAGAATATTAGATTCAAAAAATCATTTGTATGATTAGTGTACTCATAGTTTTTAGCAAAACGATTTGTAACAATTTTTAAAAAATGAAATGTTATTTTCAAAGCAATCAATAATGTATAAATCAATTACACATAAAATAGGCAGGAAGGAGATTTATGAAATACCCGGATATATTCTGGGATTAATCGGTATTTATTTATTGGCTCAATTATGCGCCTGTAAAAAAAATAACAACCAGGTTAATATTGCGCCTAAGGATAGTACTTATTTTAATCCACCTAACTATAAATTAAAATCTTATGCAATTGCAAATATTGGAAATTCACACTATAGCTTTACATATGATGCCATGGGAAGATTAGCCACTATAAATCATTCTGGTCTGGATCGGTATAAATGTTTTTACCAGGGTAAGGCTTTGTATAATATGATCAATGAAAATCCGTTCACTTCAGCAGATACAATCAATTATTATTACAACGCAGGATTATTGAATAGAATAGATATTATACCAGAAAATGATGTTGTATCTGAAAAGTTAGACCTGGCCTATGATCATTTAAAAAGAGTGACACAAATTAACTGGCAGATACGAACAAATGATAGCTGGAATACAAATAGAAAATTAGTTTTCACTTATTATCCTGATAATAATATAAGTACCTATAAAAATTATTATTACAATGGCACCGTTTTATCTTTATTTGATTCTACTTCCTATGTTGGCTACGACAATAAAATAAATCCAAAAGTAAATTTTTTTATTTTTGGCCTGCTCAATGACCATTTTGTTTACCTGCCTTATGTAAAACTGCAGATGAATAATCCAATCAATGAGACACTGATAAGGGGTACGAATACTTTTAAGACCGAACACCATTATACCTACTTGGATAGTTTGGTAACTAATGACAACAAAACGATAAATGTAATTCCCAATAATGGAGTGCCGTATAATTTTACCGGAGCTGAATTTTATGAATATTATTAACCACTTGTAAATATTTTATTAACTATAATTTGAAATTGAAGCCAGTGCTTTTATTTATAAAAAAGATTTTTAGGTTCAACACAAAAACAAAAGAGTTACCAGCGTTTTTGCAAGATAGCATTCGTTAGTTCAACTGTTTACCCGTAAATCTTAGCTTGGAAATCAACAGAACAATTACACAAAACAGGTGCATAAATATTTAGCCTAACTTTTAAAATTACCAAATGTTACTGGCAGGTGGTATACTATAAAGCAAGTGGCAACAACAGGTCATTGCGGTTAGCCTGGTTGAATTTTAATCACAAGAAATTATGGCAGAAATATATCATTTAAACTGTGTTACCATTGTTTCACCGATTAACGATAATGTTTGTGGACACTGTTTGTTGCTCAAAGAAAACGATAAACTCATTTTAGTAGACACAGGTATTGGTCTTCTAGACGTGCTAAACCCAATTGAAAGAATAGGGCAACAACTCATTGATATTGTTGGTTATCGTTTTGATGAAAATCAAGCTTCGGTGCGACAAATTGAAAACTTGGGACTTGACCCAGAAAAAGTAACAGATTGCATCATTTCACATTTGGACAACGACCATATTGGCGGACTTGCAGATTTTGCAAAGGCAACTGTTCATCTAAGTGCTGAAGAACTTGACAACTTTAATTTGGACAACCCAAGATACTTGAAACTTCCATTGGCACATTATCCTGCCATTAGAACTTACGCAAAGTCAGATTTAGAATGGTTTGGATTTGAAGCAAGGAAAATTATTGCTGATATTGAAACCGATATTTTTCTTATCCCACTTTTTGGACACACTTTGGGGCATTGCGGGGTAGCATTAAAGGCAGAAGACAAATGGTTATTTTATGTTGGAGACGCATATTATATGAGAATAGAGCTTAATGATATTAATCATCCTGTAAACGAGTTGGCTCAAATCAGAGCGGATAACAATGATTTAAGAGTAGCTACCGTTGACAAAATTCGTAAGCTTTTAAAAGACCATCCAGAAATTGAAATTTTTGGCTATCACGACATAGAAGATTTTAGACTTTACAAAAACGGTAATTAACTATCGACAGTAAAATATTATGATAAAAGAATTTACATTAATAAAAACTGAAAGACTTTTACTTCGGCAATTTGTTGAAAGCGACCTTGAAAATGTTTACAAAGGACTTTCTCACCCAGACATTATCAAATATTATGGAGTAAGTTATCAGACATTAGAAGCAACAAAAGAACAAATGACTTTTTTTGCCGATCTTGAAAAAAACGAAACAGGAATTTGGTGGGCTATTTGCTCTATAGACAATCAAACTTTTTATGGTGCAGGTGGACTCAATAGTTTGATCAAAGAACATAAAAAAGCAGAAATAGGATTTTGGTTAATTTCAGACTTTTGGGGCAAAGGGATAATGAAAGAAGCAATGCCATTAATATGTGATTATGGTTTTTATAAATTAGGGCTACACAGAATTGAAGGAATTGTTGAAACGTAACCCATCGTCTAACCCATCTCATCGTTTTTAATTTTTGCCCAATTTTGAGGCAACAGTTCGTGCAGGTTAGAGGAGTTGTAGAGATGCATTCTTTCCAATACATCTTTAAGCCACTCGTAAGGATTTATATTGTT
>JBGSWA010000053.1:0-9599 GCA_041752645.1 Gillisia sp.
GTTGTTATACGACTCCGAGAAACTAAAGAAGGATTTAGAATTTCAAAGCGAGCAATACATACAGGCCGGGCCTTGATTATTCAACGCTTTGAAGGAAAAACACAAAGAACTCTACACCTTTTACAAAAGGTTGCTCCGGGAAAACCAACACATTTTTACGTTCCTCTTCATAGAAGGATGTGCCATCGGAAAATAAGGCATCGCAGCGGGCCATCCGCAAGGTCAAGGTGAAATCAAAAATATCCGGACAATTCAAGGTAGAACAAGCGGCACAGAACTTTGCCGAAAAACGCTCTGTAATAGACACGACACTCAAAAACGGATTAAATGTCTTGGAAGCCTTGGTCCATAAAGCTAAATTTGATCTTCAATCTACAGACTGAGTACAAATAACTAATTCGACCTGAAAATTTCAGGTTTTTTGGCAATTTTTTTAGGGGGTAAAGCCTTTTTTAGTTTTGTTTGAATTTTAAAGAACCAAGGTGATACTCTGGTTAATTTCTTCAAATGAGCACCTCCGGGGAGAATTCAATCCTGTAAAAAACAAGGAGTAATTCAAGCTTCTTGTTTTGTTTAGATTTTCACTTTCTCACCTAATATTTTAATTTCCTGTAAAACAGATAGTTGTAAATTTTGAAGTAGTGATGACGTATGGTGTTTTCTGGGCGGTGTAATTCAAATGTATTCAGGTTTCCTATTGATTTGCCATCATAAGATATCTTTGTAAAAGAATTAATTGAGAAGAAAACGTTTTCGGTGATCGGGAATTTATCATTTAAACCAAACTCAATTAAAAGGCTTTTGCGTTTTATTTAGTAATTATTAAAACTTTAGTTGTAATGAAAATTAACAATAATTTATGGATGTTGTTTTTGTTTATTTGTAGTGTTGGATGGGCTCAAACCAGTCAAATTTCCGGTACTGTTATCGACCTGACAAACAACCTTCCCCTGCCTGGGGCAAATGTGATTATCAAGAATACAAATACGGGTGCCCAAACCGATTTTGATGGAAAATTCAGCCTCGAGACTACCCCTGGCGATATTCTGGTGGTGTCTTTTGTCGGGTTTTTGCCGAAAGAGATTGTGGTAACCACTCAGGAATTTTACAGCATAGGCCTGGCAGAAGATGCCCAGGCCCTGAGAGAGGTAGTGGTTATAGGCTATGGAACTCAACAAATCAGGGACATCACGGGCTCTGTATCTGTGGTGGGGGAGGAAGCCTTTGACGACCGGCCAAATACCCAGGTGGGAGCGCTTTTGCAGGGAAAAGCTGCAGGGGTACAGGTGGTTTCCGGCTCAGGGAAACCCTCGGCTGGGTTTAGCCTCAGGATTCGCGGTACCAATTCGATCAGTTCGAGCAGTGAGCCTCTTTATGTAGTGGATGGAGTACCAACAACCGATACCCGGTCTATCAATCCTTCTGATATTGAGAGTATTTCTGTTTTAAAAGATGCTTCTTCAGCGGCCATTTACGGGGCACAGGGGGCAAATGGGGTGGTGATTATAACCACAAAAAAAGGAAAGACGAAAAAACCTGTTTTAAGTTTTGATACCTATGTCGGGGTTTCGCAAGTCTGGAATACCCTTCCCGTACTCAACGGGGAGCAATACCGGGATTTGATGACCGAATTGGGCAGGAATACCGATTGGGACAGGTATACAGAAAACACCGATTGGCAAAATGAGGTATTTAACAACGGCTTGTCTTCAAACTACCAATTATCCATCTCCGGCAGGAACCAGGGAACTTCCTATTATCTCTCAGGAGGATATACCAAGCAGGAAGGAGCGGTTCGCAGCTCGGAAATGGAGCGGTATAATTTTAAAATCAACTTGTCCCAGGAAGTGAACGACTGGTTAAAAGTTGGAACCAATATCGCTTATACGCGCTATGCAGATGTAGATGTTTCAGACAATACCAGTGTTAATAGCGGAGGGGTTTTGCTGGGGGTTTTATCAACTCCCCCCAATATTGGAATCTATAATGAAGACGGGACCTTTACAAGCAATCCCTTCCAGGATTGGGAAAATCCAATTGCCTCCACAGATGGCTCCCAAAGACAATATATAAACCAGCGCCTGTTGGGGAATGTCTATGCCGAATTTAGTTTTTTAGAGGATTTTATTTTCAAAACTAATTTTGGAACAGATTTTAGCAGCGCTCACAATGATTATTTCCTCGATCCCTTCAGAACAAGTTTTGGAAGGGCCATGAAGGGAATTGGAACCTATACCACCAATCTTTCCAATTATTATATTATAGACAATACCTTATCCTATAAATCGAGTTTTGGGGAGCATTCCCTTGAGGCCCTTGCAGGTACTGTTTTTCAAAAATACAAATGGGAAAACAGCTTCCTTGAACGCAGGAATTTCGCCAGTGCGGAAATAACCACTCCCAATGCAGGGTCTGAACTTATCTCTGCAACAGCCGACAAAGCTGAAAAAGCAAATGCCTCCTTTTTGGCCAGGATAAACTATGGGTTTTATGATAAATACCTGTTGACCGCTAATTTCAGGGCAGATGGGTCAAGTAATTTCGGTCCGGAGAACCGCTGGGGGTATTTTCCTTCCTTCTCTGCAGGCTGGAGGCTTTCCCAGGAAAACTTTATGGCCAACACCGATGCCGTTAGCGAACTGAAACTTAGGGCCGGCTGGGGTCTGGTGGGGAATGACCAGATAGGAAATTATGCCTATTTCGGCAGGGTTGGAAGTGGTGGAAATTATCCTATAGGTGGGGTTGTGCTGCCGGGGACCTATCCTTCCTCCATAGAAAATAAAAACCTTAAATGGGAAGAATCCGAACAAGTAAATGTAGGATTGGATTTGGCCTTATATAATAACCGCATCAAATTCACCGTGGACGCTTATTTAAAAAACACCAGGGATTTATTATTAAATGCCCCCTTGCCCAGGTCTACAGGATTTGACAATGCCATCCAGAATATCGGACAACTTAGAAATAAGGGGTTGGAATTTCAACTCTCCACGATCAATACCTCAGGAGAAATTAAATGGGAATCTGATTTTAATATTTCCTTTAACCGCAATGAGGTGGTTGATATCGTAGGCCAGGAAATTTTTGCCGGGGGAGTAGCAGGCCGGGGTGAAATAAGCCTGGTCAGGGAAGGGGAGGCTTTAGGTTCTTTCTTTGGTTATGTATGGGGTGGCGTAGATCCTGAAACTGGGATGGCTTATTATCTAGACCAGCAGGGAGAATCAACTTTTGAGCCTGCCGCCCAGGACAGGAGGATTATCGGAAACGCCAATCCTGATTTTATGTACGGATTTACCAACACCCTATCCTATAAATCCTTTGGATTATCCGTTTTCCTTCAGGGGGTTCAGGGTAATGATATTTTTAATGCCACCAGGATTGAAACCGAAGGAATGATCGATTCCAAAAACCAGTCCACTGCTGTCCTGGACCGATGGAGAGTCCCTGGAGACAACACCAATATTCCGCGGGCTATTGAAGGAAATACGAATAATTCCAGGATCTCCACTCGCTTTGTTGAGGATGGTTCCTATTTGAGAATGAAAGCCCTTAGCCTGAGTTATTCCCTGCCGGAATCCTTTACAGACAGACTTCAGTTGACTGGTTTAAAGCTATATGCAACCGGGGAAAACCTCTTTACCATTACCGATTATTCAGGTTTTGACCCGGAGGTAAATGCCTTTGGCGGAAGCAATACGGTATTAGGGGTGGATTTTGGTACCTACCCTCAAACAAGGAATTTAATACTAGGATTAAATCTTACTTTTTAAAAAACAATTGTCATGATAAAAAAACAATTCACAAACTATATCTTCTTGTTGCTTGCATTGCTTAGCCTTGCATCTTGCGATGACGAACTTGATCTGCGCCCTATTTCCGAAGAAACCGTAGACAATGCCTATGCTACGGGTACTCAACTGGAGGCTGCCCTCACCGGGGTTTACGAGTCTTTTCAATCCAACGATTATTATGTGTGGGACAAAATAATCTTCGAGGATGTAAGGTCAGATAACTATTATGCCGGCGGGGATAATCCTGAGATTTTTGCATTTGATCAGGTGGATGTTTCCACCACCAATACCAGGGTTTTCAATGCCTGGTCCTCAATTTACAATGCAATTTCAAAAGCAAACCTGGTACTGGAAAGAGCCCCGCAAATCGTGCAGGATCTGACAGAATCAAAACGAAATGAAATCTCTGGGCAGGCACATTTTCTGAGAGCTTACCATTATTATAATCTGGTAAAAGCCTGGGGGGGAGTGCCCCTGGTATTGGAAACAATTAAATCCGTAGATCCCTCTGAGGTCCGTGTTCCCAGGAGTACCCCGCAGGAGGTATATCTCCAGATAATAAGCGACCTGGAGATGGCGGTCAGTTTATTGCCAGATTCCTACGGGAATGATGCCAGTATCAACAAGGCCCGTGCTACAAAGGGAGCAGCAAACGCCTTGCTGGCAAAGGTTCATGCGCAAAAACCTGCACCGGATTACACCGCGGTGCTGCTGCATGCAGATGCGGTAATCAGCAGTCCTGCCGGCTACAGCCTTTTGCCCAATTACGACAATTTATTTGATGGGAATAATTACAACAACAGCGAGTCGATTTTGGAAATCCAATATCTCGGTGGGGATGAAGGTACCTGGGGCCCACAAATGCAATTGCCGCCATCAGTAAGCGGGGATGGATGGAGAAAGTTTGTAACCCCCTCCCAGGATCTTGTGGCTGCTTTTAATCAGGAGGGAGATGAGATCAGAAAAAATGCAACCATACTCTTTGAGGCGGTGCCGTGGATTGATGAATACTGGGGGAACCAGGTGAACAGCGTGGTAAGCTTTGCCTACAAATGGAGAAATGCAGGCGGATGGGCCAGTGCTGACAATGATTATGTGCTGCGTTTGGCCGATATTATCCTTATGAAGGCTGAAGCTTTGAACGAACTGGGCCGGTTAGAGGAGGCAGTTGCCCAGGTAAATATAATCAGGACAAGGGTGGAGCTTCCGGATTTAACCGCTGCGCAGACCGCTTCTCAAGAAACCATGCGAGGGGCTATTTTAAAGGAAAGAAGGCTGGAATTGGCGCAGGAAGCCAACCGCTGGTCCGATTTAGTGCGAGCCGGATTGGCAATAGAAACCATGAACCAGGTAATTGATGTGGATCTCAGAAATAACCAACCGGTGAACTATAACATTTCAGATTCGGATCTATTACTGCCTATTCCACAGAATGAAATTAACCGGAATCCCAATTTGACCCAGAACCCGGGTTATTAATTTGAGAAATCAAACACGCTTATGAAAAGAAGTGCCATTTTATTGATAGCAATCAGCGCCTTCCTGGTCAGTTTGTCCTGTTCAAAGGAGGAGGAGCCTGCATACACCCCGCCAATTATAAAGGAACCTGCGGGGGAAATCATTGGCAGTGCCCAGTTATGGGTAACCAATGGGGGAAAAACCAAGCTGTTAAGCCAACAGGGAAGTCTTGATATTATTGATAATACAGAGACCATTTATCCTGCGATCACTATAGATCCGGCAACCCATTACCAGGAAATAGAAGGCTTTGGAGCCGCCCTTACTGGCTCTTCAGCCTATCTTATCAGCGGGCTCGAAACCCTTCAAAAGAATATTTTGTTGAGGGAACTTTTTGATCCAGAAGATGGAATTGGCATGAGCTATCTGCGGCACTCTATTGGCGCCTCAGATTTCTCGTTAAAGGATTTCACTTATAACGATGTGCTCCCGGGAGAAGAGGATCCTGAATTAACCCAATTTTCCATTGCAGAGGATGAGAAACATATCATTCCTGTTTTTCAGGACATTTTACAAATCGCCCCCGGAATAAAAATAATGGGAAGTCCCTGGAGCGCGCCGGCCTGGATGAAAACCAATCAGTCCTTACAGGGGGGAGCTTTAAAACCAAAGTGGTATAATGCCTATGCAGCCTATTTTGTGAAATATATAAAGGCCTATGCAAGCCACGGAATCGCGATCGATGCCATCACCCCTCAAAACGAGCCTTTACACCAGGCCGGATATCCCACGATGAGCATGGGAGCCTCAGCCCAGGCAGAATTTATTAAAAATAGTCTGGGACCCTTATTTGAAGAAGAAGGAATCGACACCAAGATCATAGCCTACGATCATAATTTTGATGAAACGGGATATCCCATTTCGGTATTAGGGGACCCCCAGGCCAATAAATATATAAGCGGCTCTGCCTTTCATGCCTATGCAGGAGATGTTTCGGCTATGAGCGTGGTGCATCAGGCTTTCCCGGACAAGGGATTGTATTTCACTGAAATTTCCGGGGGGCAATGGGCTACCAACTTTTCTGATAATTTAAAATGGTATATAAATAATATCCTGATTGGCACAACCAAAAACTGGTCTAAGAACGCCTTGTTCTGGAATTTGGCCTTAAATGAGAATTTCGGACCTACCAACAATGGCTGCCAGGATTGCAGGGGAGTGATCACCATCAGGAGTTCCGGAGAAATTGAAAAGAATGTCGAATATTACAGCATCGGGCATTTTTCAAAATTTGTGCGCCCGGGAGCCCATCGGATTGCAGCAACCGAATTTCCAAGCGGCAGCGGTCTTAAGAGTGTTTCCTTTATAAATGCAGATACTTCAAAAGTCCTTATTGTGCTCAATGAATCCTCGGAGAGCAAACTTTTTTCGGTCATTATAAACAATTCCCTTTTTAATGCACAATTGGAAGCGAATGCCGTGGCCAGCATCATTTGGAATTAAATATTAAGATTAAAAACTTTACTAAAATGAAAAAAATAAAATTACTTTTTTGCGCCTTTATGGCCTTTTCTTTCCTGGTTTCCTGTGAAGAAGACAATCTGGATCCAATTGGAGAATGGGAACTAAGTGAACCTGTTCTGAGCATAGCGGCTGACAATATTGTCCTGGATCAAAACAATCCCTCCGAGGCTTTTGAATTTACCTGGACGGCTTCGGAATCCAGTGAAAGATACCAGGTGCGTTATACCTTGGTCATAGACACGGTAGGATCTCTGGAGTACACGACCCCAATACTAAGCAAAACCTCAGGCAATGGAGGTAAGGAAACTATGGCGAGCTTTACGGCCTCGGAAATGGATTTGGCGCTTTCTTATGCCGGGTTTGTCTCCGCCGGGGATGCCCAGGTGGAATTGGTTGTACTGGCAATGAGTCTGGATACCCAAAGCCTGGATAGCCAGGAAATTTCAATTACCCGTTTTGAAACCGAATACAAACCACAGCAATTGTTTTTGTCCGGAGAGGCAACCGAGGCGGGCATGGATTTGTCCCAGGCAATTCCCCTGGGTTCCTTTTCCAATGCCAGCGGCAATTCGACCTACGCTTTTGAAACCTACACACATTTGGAAGCCGGGCAAGGATTTAAATTATACAGCCATAATGCAATGCCGGCTCATCTTTATGGCGGAAGCGAGGGCTTACTCGTAAAAAACGGCCAGGCCATAAGTGTCCCTGAAAGTGGGGAATACAGGCTGAGCGTTAATTTGGAAGAAAATACCTATCAGGTTTTAAAGATAGATTATTTGAGCATTGTAGGAGATGTTATCCCCAATGGATGGGGTGGCGATGAACCTTTGGAGTATAAGGGCAAGGGAGTTTGGCAGGCGGAGATGTATCTGCAAACCCCTGAGAGTGGTCAGGGCGGATTCGGATTGAGAGCAAATGGGGATTGGGGATACCTGTTCAAATGGATCTCAGGCACAGAGGGACAGTTGCAAATGGAATCCCAGGTGGGAGACTCGGGGATTCAAATTGAAAACATTCCCCTGGGGATGGCCGGAAATTATATAGTAACGGCAAGTCTTTCCGGGCCTGCTTATACCTATACCCTGGAGCGTGAACAAACCAACGCACCCCCATCAGAAACCCCTGAGGCTCTTTATCTATTGTCGGATGGCGAGATAATCTCAACTTTTGAAAAAGACGAGGATGTTTTTAAATCCCTGGTATATGTACCTCTGCAAGCAGCGGTTAGTTATCAGTTAAACAGCGCCTCAGATGGTTCAGGAACAGGCTATTCCCTGGACGGAGTCATAGGGAATTCTACGAATCCTGAGGGCGATTCAGTTTTTGGAAATATAGGTTTAATCGAAAATCCTGGCAATCTATCAGTTGCCAGGGATCAGGCATATCTCCTGGAATTTAATTTTGAGAACGGGAATGCGAGTTGGAAATATTATAACATCAAGATCTTTCATTGGGATGAAGCCGGAGGAGGATGGGATGACAGGGATGAATTCCTTATGAGCTATGTGCACCCTCATAAATTTACCACCACTTCTGATTTGAAATCGGGATATGATATGAAATTCAATTCCCCCTGGGACCTTCAGTTCGGAACAGATAACCCCACCGCTATGTCAGGGCCTATGGCCAATGGAGTAGGTTCGAATTTTAAAAACATCAGCACTGGCGGGTCTTATAAAGTAGATATTGAGCTTACCAATACCTACCAAACAGGGACCTACCAATTCACGGCTCAGTAAACAGATATTCTTATTAAATTCTGGAGGCTGTCTGGAAATCATATATTTTTAGACTGCCTTTTATATCTACCAATTATGCGAAAATATATTTTTAACTTGAAAAAAGGCCTCCTCCTTTTGGCCGTAATTTCCGGTCTTGTTTCCTGCAATCAAACAAAAGAAACTCAAAGAGCCACGTTTTTGCTCACCACCCTGGACGCACAATCCTTATTGGAAAAAAGCGAAATACAGATGAATCTGGCCGGGGAAACCCAGGCTGATGCCACAATTAGTATAGACACTTCCAAAGCTTTTCAGGAAATTGACGGCTTCGGATATACCCTGACCGGGGGGAGCGCGCTGCACATCAATAAGATGAGCGGCCCGGCAAGGGCGGAGTTGCTGCAGGAGCTTTTCGGCACCGGGGAGCATGAGCTCGGGGTGAGTTATTTAAGGTTGAGCATTGGGGCCTCCGATCTGGATGAAGCGCCCTTTTCGTATAACGATCTGGAAGAGGGAGAAACAGATGAAACTCTCGGGAGATTCAGTTTAGCCAAGGATACGCTAAATCTGATCCCCGTGCTCAAAGAAATCCTCAGAATCTCCCCGGATATCAAGCTCCTGGGTTCCCCCTGGTCGCCTCCGGTATGGATGAAGGACAACAATAGCTCGATTGGCGGCAGCTTACAAAAGGAATATTACCCGGTCTATGCCCAGTATTTTGTAAAATACATTGAGGCCATGAAAAGCCACGGCATCACCATAGATGCGATCACTGTTCAAAATGAACCCCTGCATCCCGGGAATAACCCGAGTTTGCTGATGCAGGCTGAGGAGCAGAAAGAATTCATCAAAGAGCATTTAGGACCTGTTTTCGAAAAAAACGGAATTGCCACCAAGATCATCCTCTACGATCACAATGCCGACAGGCCCGATTACCCGATCAGTATCCTGGATGATCCAGAGGCTGCCAAATATATCGATGGCTCGGCTTTCCATTTATACGGGGGCGAGATTGATGCCCTGTCCAAGGTCCACCAGGCGCACCCGGATAAGAATATTTATTTTACCGAGCAGTGGGTTGGGGCCCCGGGAGATTTTTCCA
>JBGSWA010000054.1:0-10719 GCA_041752645.1 Gillisia sp.
CACTATCTGGCAATAATCATTAAACGGGATATCATCCATTTCCAGACCTGCAAGTGCTACGATCTGTGGAAGAAGAGCAGAAAACTCATTGTACTCGTTTCGGATAATAAGGGGGCCTGGAATAGTAGTTCGCTTTGAGGATGGAGACTGAAAGCCAGTTGCTGATTTGCCGGATCATACTGTCCGCCTCATTATTATGAGCTTTTGTATCGATCCCGTTTAAATCGGAAATATACTGCTGATAATTGAATTTAACCCTTTCAAAAACCAGCGCATTTTTTATCTTCTGTGCTTTGCTGCCCAATCTTTTGACACCGAAAAAAATACCCAGCTCAAACGGCATATTAAACCTGGGAAGACCAGCAGGATTTAATGCTGTCCTGGAAATATCATGATGCCGTATCTGCAATTTTCAATTATCCGGATAATTTTATCCAGCCTGTTATACGCCCTATTATTTGACCACTCATACCTGCATAAACTGTGGCGTTTTCAAGCCAATTTTGATTAAATTTATCTGGTGAAAAAAGACAAAAAAAATCATTTAGACTTCATCATTGATAAGTTAACAAAGTCGATAGAAAATACTGTATCGGGAGACAGCTTTCAAACAGAAGTTTCAAACTTTACGACAAAGGACCTGAAACAATCCATTAAGAAAAATGGTTGGCAATTTATTTGGAAGCAATAATTTTTTAATAACAGCAGAGAAGTTTATAAGCTAACAATTGTAAACAACCCAGACATCATTCAAGGCTTGATTAGTTTTACACTAAAATCCGACCACATTTTTATGGACTTGATTGAAAGTGCATCTTTTAATGCTGGACGAAACAAAATTTATGAAGGTGTAGCAGGAAACTTAGTTGCATTTGTTTGCAAAGTTTCATTTCAACGTGGGTTTGAAGGGTTCGTATCTTTCACAGCTAAGACAAAACTAATAGAACATTACGAGAAAACTTTAGGTGCATATCATTTTGGAAATCATTGAATGATTTTGGAAACGAAAGCATCATCAATATTGGTAGAAAAATATTTTAAAACCGTATAATTATGGCACACATCAAAGAACCAAAAGGCGTTGACTTTATTATTCAAAGCCGACCTTTAACGAAAGAGGAAGAACTTGGAATTAGCGAACACATTAAGAATTACAAGTTGAAAAATAGTAAACTTACCGACAAACCAAAGCAAATCGTTAGAAAAAGAAAAATACAATTCGCATAGTTGGATAACAGCATGACACGAAGAAATATGGCAAAAGAATATCGGTGTCAGGCATTGGTTTCATAAGTCAATATTGCGTTCAAAATTTTTGCCCTTGATTTTTTTGTTTGGTTGAGATAGTCTGAATAATCCTTACTGCTCATGTCGCTAAACGCACCACCAAACGAAAGAATTTTCTTACGTAAATTTTCAGTTTGTTTGGTTGTCGGTGTTAGCGAATGAACAAACTGGTAAAGTTCTTCCAGGCGATTAACTGGAACATTTTTCATCTCTTTCAATATGGCCTTGAGTGTAAACATTGCTTATAATTATTTGTAAAAGTTAGCCAAAAATGATAGCTATCAGGAGCGAAATCTTTTAAAATAAGGACTGCCAAATTACTTTCCAATATCAAACCAGAAATGCTGGGACGCCGCTTTTTACATGCATAGGGTTACTGCTATACACTTCACAAAAACTGCCAATACTTTACTTACCCAAAACCAATATCGACTGGTGGCTCAATAAAATCAAAAGCTCTAAAAGTAATAGAAAAGTAAGATGGAAGCTGATGCTACATTGAGAATAACCTGAAAAAAGTATTTAAAAGGGTGCAAACAGATATACAGAATAAAATAGGTGGCAAATAAGTATTAAGAGAGCAGCTTTGCCTTGGCCAGCAATACATTCATTGATTTCACTTTTTCTGGAAATAATGTATTGCCTGCTGATATAGATTTACTGACAATTATATTCTTGTCTGACTTGATTTTCAAAACAGGCTTCTTATCTATATTTTTCCTGGTGATTGACATAACGCAAATTTAAGTTTTTCTTTTTACAAAAAAGGCAAGATATTGCTTATCATACCAGGGATCAAACATTGTTTCAACTGGATTGCTAAAAGAACCTCCAAGAGCTGTAATCTCAAATTCTTTTTGGAAAGTATGCAGATAAGTTTTTATTATTCGTTGATAAAGAAGTGTTCTTTCTTTTGTACTTCCTGTAAAAACAATTTTAGCTGTTGGGTTTGCCCTTGTAAAATCTTGTATAATATACATTACGGTAGAAAGTACCTTTACAATGTCTCCATTATTACTGTTTGCCTTATCATCAATTTGTCAATCGGGCAGTAAATCACCAAAGCCAAGGTTAAATATGTTTGATATCTCCAGGGGAATAAACTCCACTATTTTTTCAATCGTTTTTCTGCCAATACTTGAAAACCGATAACGGGTAAGCCCTTCCCTGCTATGTGCATATGGTGTTTCATGCATATAATAACCAGTAACTTAATTATTGTAATAGTTAAATAATTTAAAAATACTAAATAACTAACAAGAAAATAACACCAAAAAAAACTTTCTCCACACGCCCTTTATGGTTGATGCCGCCACCATACACATACTTTTTAGGTGCCGGTCCATCGTCTGGTGTCTCCCTGTTACTTTCATTTCGCTGCAGGTCGGAGAGGATACCGACCTGGGAGAGTATTTTTATTGCATACCAACCACGGAAATAAAAATAAGTATCGGATTGGCTAAAAACCAGTTCCCCGGCAATTATTTTATTAATGGAAGCTGTTCTTTCAGGAAGGATTTTATATTAGTTATCTGTATGCCATGTTTTGCAATGTACGTTTCGTTTCATCCCCGTAAATCCAAAATTAGATATTGGATTTACGGGGATGTTGATTTGGAGGCTGCTCATAAAACCCCTGCTATTTTCACCATACTAAGCCGGAGCCTGTTGCCGCCGGACGCCTGTCCGGTACCTCCCTGTTACTACTGTTCAAAAACTCCCATAGCTGCTCTCTTGATTGATGCCCCCACCTACCGCAGCACTACCAGTCTGTACTTGCTACAACAAAAGAAAATATTTTTTTTTGAACCCCGGCGATAGGGCTGTGTGGATCTTCAGTGGCGTCGCACTCTTGTACTTTAAATCTTTATTGAGCTTTATCCACGTTATTTGTTGGAAGGAAGTGGTATTGTTTCTATGAAGCAACAATCAATGCAACCAAACGTGACTTAAATGCCAATGCAACATTCGATATAAAGTTTAGTATTGCTGATTGAAAAAATTTAAAATACTAACAGCCTTTGAATAGCCAACAAATAAAACCGCTGCAACGATTCTTAATGAACGACCAACCGTTTACCTGTCCGCATTGTGGTGCAAGGTGTTTGGAGATTGCATCCTTTGGGCATACCAACTACCAATATTTTGTGCAGCAATGTTTAGATGACCAATGCGGCTTTGTTTGCAGTGAAGAAGAAGATGAATATTCGCTTAAATTGTGGAAAATAATTTAAGCCGAATGAAAGAAGGACAAAAACTTTGGACAAGAGATGAGTTGATATTGGCTGTAAATCTTTACTGCAAATTACCTTTTGGAAAAATGCACAAAGGCAATAAAGAAATCATCCAATTCGCTGAACTCGTTGGAAGAACACCTTCTTCCATTGCGTTGAAACTAGGCAATTTCGCCAGCTTTGATCCAACACTAAAAGAAAGAGGCATAAAAGGAGCATCCAATGCCAGCAAACTGGACAAACAAATTTGGGATGAGTTTTATAATAATTGGGATGCGGCATTATTGGAAAGTGAAAAGCTATTGGCAAGTGCAAAAAACACCACGATTGAGAAACTGAATAAAATTGATCTTGATAATCTGCCAACAGAAGGAAAAGAAAAAGAACGCCTGGTAAAAATTAGGGTGAATCAATCCATTTTCCGGGCAATTGTTTTAGCTACTTATGATGGCCATTGCTGCATAACAGGCATCAACAATCCTGACCTGCTGATTGCAAGCCATATTGCGCCGTGGAGTACCGATGAAAAGAACAGACTAAACCCTATGAATGGACTTTGCCTAAACGCATTGAATGATAGAGCCTTCGATAAATACCTGATGACTGTTTCAGCAGAAGATTACAGCATCCGAATTTCTAAAAAGCTTTTAATAAAAAACCCTTCAGAAAGCCTCCTTTTCAACTTTTTGCAACTGGAAGGAAAAACAATTCAATTGCCAGATAAATTTCTACCTTCTAAAGAACTATTAAAAATTCACAATGACCGGTTTGAAGAATAACTGCTAAATACAATTTTGAGCCTATTAGTTGAATAACTATTTTTCGATATTGGCAAAGTACACTATTACTATTGATGCCCTGTTGAGCGCCATACACGTGATTTGTTGGGATAAAAGACGCCGAAGAATAGAGAAATTAAAAAAGCAACAGTTAATATTAAATACTCACAATATGTTGCAGTACCTTTATGCAAACGCATCCTGTGCGTAACATATTTAAAACCCAACAAAAATATAACCCTTTATTAACGATGATGGATTTTTATCCAAATGCCCTAACAAAAAATATCCTATCAGATACCACCACGCTAAGTGAGCTTTTAGATAGGAAACTTATTAGCGTAAGGACCTACAACGTTTGCTCCAGATTTAAATTTAAAAATTTACAACAGCTATATATTCATTTTCTAGAAAATAAAAGCTTCCTGAAACTTCAGAAATTAGGAGTTAAAAGTAATAGTGAATTAATAAATTTATGTGAGGCATTTAATCTGAGTCAACCTATTGATTATTTGGTTATAGAAAACAAATACGTAAAAATTCGAGAAGTTGATAAACTATATGCTTTATATTCTTCCTTCAATTCAACAGAAAAAACAATTACGGAATCAGTTTTTATAAGCCTTCAAAAAAAATTATCGGTAAGAGCTTCGAATGCAATCAAAAAACTTTCTATTGAACAAACGTTCGAGAAAACGCTCGAATTTTTACATTCAATTGATTTCGACCTAAGTAAAATACAAAATGTCGGCGCAAAGACTATCAATGAAATCGACTCATTTTTAGAAGATATTTTCCACCTAATTAATAGGACTGATTCAGCGATGCCACTCGATGATTTGAAAATTGAAGATTTAAAAAACCAGATTCAAAGCATCGCCTTTTGTCACAATAATTTTATCAATCAATTCTTAGATGAAAATTATACATCGTTAGAGTCAGGCAATTTTCCGTTGCTTGAATTAATGGATTTAATTCTCAAAAAAAGCACAATTATTAAAAAAGGCTATAGAGATTTGGTAGTGAAATACAGTGGTATTTATATTCCAGAGGAACAATTATCAAATGACGAAATAGCTGCACGCTTATTCTTGACTAAAGAAAGGGTTCGACAGTTACTAACCAATTCACAAGTACATATAAAAGCTATTGGTCAGGTGTGTTCAATAATTGTCGTATTAAAACAGTTTGGATTGGTAATCCCTACAAAATTTATATTAAATGATAAAAGTTATCATCTTGCCGAATTTGAAGATCTAAATAATGGAACAAATTTCAGCAATAAGTTCTTTGTAAATCTTTTGAGCCTTGTCAACCCCTCCTTTATAGCAGTCCCATTTAAAATACCTGATGAGAAAATAATATTTATTGACACTGAGATTCTAAAAGCGTTTGACGTTTGTGGTTTTTTCGAGAAAATTTATGAAATAATCAATAATAAAATTGAAGAAGATTTTGAAATACATCTTACCGGTTTTATGTATGGATACTACAAATCTGTATTAAGTACAGAAAAACAAAAGATTGTAGAATCCGCAATTGAATCAATTCTGTATGAATTATACGACTTATACCCAGATCGAAATAAAATTCTATTAATAAATAGAAATATAAAAAAACGATTGTGGGAATATATGATTGATATACTTAAAAAGTCAAATAAGCCATTACATATTGGGGTAATTGCTGAAGAAATGCAACTTTTGGGATTTGATATAGATGCCACCGCTGTAAGAAGTTATATGTTGCGCATGGATGATTTTTTCATGCTGGTAGGTAGTAGTATTTATGGATTAAAAGAATGGGAAAAAGATCAAAATTTAGTAGGAGGAACAATTAAACAAATCATAGAAAAGTTATTGGAAGAATCTGAAAGGCCATTGCATCTTTATGAAATCGCAACATTCGCTACGAATCAGCGGAATACAAATATTCATAGCATACATGGAAATTTGCAATCCGACCCTGGAAATAAATTTAGATCTTTTGGACAACAATTTTTCGGCCTAACTAATAAAGTATATACAAAAGAATATCATTTTAAACCTGTTAGTCGTCATTGGTTTAAAGATGTGATTAAATTATTTAAACAAAATGATTCAGGTATGCGGACAAAATCTGAAATATTGAATTATATTGCCCGATTACATGGAGTTACGCAAGTACAGATTGAACATTTGCTTATGCAGCGTATCGAAAAAGGTGACATTATAGAAATTACTGATAAACTATTAAAACTGAAATGAGTTTAATATCTTTCATAAAAGACGAAATAAAAGACCAATACTTACAAGATAACCGGCCATGGATTATTGGTTTCAGTGGAGGTAAAGATTCTACAGCTGTTCTCCAGCTTGTTTGGTATGCACTAAGAGAATTGCCAAAAAATAAACTTAAGAAAGAAATTCACGTAGTTTGTAATGATACATTAGTTGAAAATCCCAAAGTCGTGGAATGGATAGATAGTAACCTTGATCTTATTGCCAAACAAGCCAAAATCGAAAAGTTACCCTTTGTAGTTGCCAAAACAGTTCCTGAATTAGAAGATAGTTTTTGGGTTAATCTTATTGGTAAAGGATACCCTACCCCGAATAATACATTTAGATGGTGTACTCAGAGGTTAAAAATAAACCCAACAACAAAATATATTAAAGAGCAGGTTGCAAAAAAAGGCGAAGTTGTAATACTACTTGGAACACGAGAGGACGAAAGTGCTGCCCGCAAAAAATCAGTTCAAAAATTTCAAATCAATAACAATCGATTGAGAAGGCATTTAGAACTTAATTTGGCTTATATCTATACCCCAATTAATCATTTAACAACCAATGAACTTTGGCAATACCTATTACAAGCACCTGCTCCATGGAATGGCTCAAATAGAGGATTAGTGACACTTTACAAAAATGGATCGGGCGAAGATTGCCCACTTGTGATTGATACAACCACTGCTTCTTGTGGACAAAGTCGGTTTGGATGCTGGGTTTGTACTGTTGTCAAAAAGGACAAGTCATTGGAAGCAATGATTGACAATGGCGAGGACCAGTATATACCTTTACTTGAGCTAAGAGACTGGCTCTATGACAATAGAGATAAAGATGAGTTTAGGCAAATGAAAAGGAGAAATAATACAGAAGGAAAAGGCCCGTATAATATAGCAACTAGAGGTCTTATTTTGAGAAAGTTACTAGCTGCTCAGAAAACAACAGGAGAGACACTGATTTCATCCCAGGAACTTAAAGCAATACAGGTGATTTGGCAAATGGATGGATTTGGTCAAAATGCTTATGAAATTTATTACGAAATATATAATGATCAAACCCAATTTACCATGAATAAGAAGGATGATATTAAGCAGCAACAAACCGCAGCGCTTTCTGAGATCTGCAAAAAAAATGGCATTAGGATTGAAACAATGCTAAATCTTGTTAAGAACGAAAAAGACAAAAGATTGATGCGTAAAAGAGTCCCCCTCCAAAAAATAATAGAAGATACCATCGCTAAAGAAACTGCCGTATGAAAATTTCAAAAATAGTATTTGACAATTTTAAACCGTATTATAAACCGGTTGAATTTGATCTCACAGTAAACCCCGAAAAAAATATAGTATTAATTGGTGGCCGAAATGGTCAAGGCAAAACAAGCTTTTTGCTTGGAGTTGTTTGGTGCCTTTACGGTCAAAATATTGATAAGGTTGATGAGGTATTCAAAAAAGAAATAAAAGGAAGTTATCCTAAATTTTTAAAAGGTGCTTTAAACTGGGAAGCTCATAACGAAGGCATGAATTCATTTGCAGTAAAAATTATTTTTACTGACGTAGAACTCTCTGAAGGATTAAAGCAAGATCAATTAACTTCCACAGTGGAGGTAGTTAGGTCATACAATGTGGATGATTCTGTAGATGGGGAAATTTTTGAGATCTTCATTGATGGGCAAAAAAACGGATTGATCAGTGATGAAACAGACAAAGTGAATTTTGTCAATGATTATTTGATTCCAATTGACATAGCAAAATTTGTATTTTTTGATGCAGAGAAAATTGCAGATCTCGCCTCGTTAGGTGCGAAAGATCAAGCGCTGGTAATTAATCAAGCTTTCAATCAAATTTTAGGTCTAAGCAACTATGAAAATTTAGTTGATGACCTAGAAGAATTCCAGAAAGAATTAAGTAAAAGAGAAGCTAAGGGTGAGTTAATGATTCAAATAGGCAGCTTTGAAAACGGAATCAAGCATAATAAAACACTTATTGAGAATTATCAAAACGAACTGATTGAAATTGATGAAGAATTACTCGAAAAGGACAAGCTGTTGAGAGATATAATAGACCAGTTGTACAAACGTGGCGATGTCTCATTAAAAACAAATCTTGAAGAAGTAAAAAAAAGAAAGGAGAGGCATGGTGAAAATCTTGAAATAGTAAAAAGTAAGTTTCATGATGCGTCGGAATTGATTGCGTTTGCAATAATGGCACCGCTTCTACAGGAATCAAATGATCACATTATAAGGGAAATGAATGTAGATAAAAAAAATTATCAGGATGATGATTTAAAGGAAAAAACCAAAGAATTAGCCGAAAGACTTTTTAATAAACCACCTTTTCCAGATAATGATTTAGAAATGGAAGTAAAAGTTTTTTATTACAATAAAGCAAAAGAAATTTTAGCCAGTATTATAAGAGATGATGAAGAAGATGAAGAAACACTAAACTTCAAACACGAATTAGATAAATCTGAAGCGTTGCATTTAAATAAAGTCTTAGAAATAACCAACGGGTATTCTAAAGATATATTCGAAGGCGTTTTTAGTGATTATATAAGAGTATTTAATGACTTTCAGGAAGCGAGCGGTGAGCTGAAAAAAATTGAGACTTTAAATCAGGATGAATTCATAGGGGAGCTGCAAAATGGAAAAACTAAATTGGAATCAGCCAAATCAATTCTTGAACAAACAAAAGGAATTAAAGAAAATGAAATATTAAAACTTAAGGAAGATAATAAAAGAAATAGTGAACTATTAAAAAATAAGCTGGAAAAAGTAGCCGTTTCTAAAGAAACAGAAAAACAAAAAAAGGTATTGACTAATTATATTAAAACACTTAACCAGTTTATTGAATCTCAGAAACAGCAAAAGAAAGAAAGTCTACAAAAGAACTTGCTTGCTGAACTTAAAAAATTACTCAATAAGCCTAATTTAATAAGTGAAGTTGAGATAAATATTTTAAGCAATAACCTAGGCCTTGAAATTAAACTATATAACCAAAATAAAAGGGAAACAAACCCTAGCACTGATTTATCTAAAGGGGAACAACAATTGTATATATCAGCATTACTTAAAGCAATCCTAATTGAATCTGTTTATGAACTCCCTGTTTTTATAGATACGCCGCTTGGGCGATTAGATCAGGAACATCGAGATAATATACTTACAAATTATTATCCAGAACTTTCTGAGCAAGTTGTAATACTTTCGACAAACACAGAAATACGAGTTTCAGATTTCCCGAAAATTGAAAAGCATATTGCTAGAACCTATAGACTTGAAAACTCAAATAACAAAACTGCAATTTCCAACAATTATTTTACTACAGTATGAAAAGAATAAAGACGAGTGAAGCCAATAAAATAGTAGTTTCTACTTTGACAAAAAAGTTTGAATTCAAGGATGATAAATATATTGGACAGATTGCAATAGCATATAGTTTCCAACTGGGAAAAAAGTTTGATCTGGACGCAGATAATGCAACTGATAATAATGGAAAAGAATACCCAGAAACCTTAACAGGAAATTTAAATGGTAATACTAATGACCCTGTATATCATGCTATATTAAATCAAATCTATGAAAGAAAAATATCCGATGATGAGTTCCAGAAATTTATGAAACTCCATTTAGATCATGGTTTAGATGAACTAAATAAAAAATTATTACAAAACAATAAAGGCAAAAATGCACACATTGATTTTCTTTTAAGCATAATGAATCATGGGTTAAGTTTACTAAACAACACGTCCACTTCATTTAGGCCATCTATAAATTTAAAAGATGTTGATGCATTTACGGGTGAATTGAAAATTGAAATTGGCAGAGATTCAAAAACAAAAGAACCAATTGTACTAGCTATAAATAATGAAAATGAATTCGACAGTCAACACATAGCACTTGCAGGTATGAATGGCTCTGGTAAAACGGAACTTGTAAAGGATATTCTTTACCAAATCAGAAAAGCTTCTGACGAAAAATTAAACTTTATCTTTTTTGATTACAAGGGTGAGGGTAAATCCGATAAACTTAAAAAATTTTTGGATGCAACAAATTGTGAATTCATAGATATAAAACAGCAGGCATTTATATTTAATCCACTGCGCAATATCCCAATGAACAATGAAAGAGATCAAAACTTTGGAATAAAGGCATTTAAAGAT
>JBGSWA010000055.1:0-25523 GCA_041752645.1 Gillisia sp.
ATTGTTGGAAATTCCGCGGGTAACCACCGGGGAGCTCCAATAATTATAATTATAGCTGCTGGCAGTTCCTTGTTGGTCTCTTTCAATAAATCCTGTGCTGGTGGATTCCAGGATACTTCCCTGGGTTTGCAACAATTGAGATTCGCCGTTCAGGTCTATAGCTCCGTTTAACCCTAAATAATGGGTAATACGCAATTCATTGCCCGCAGTGTTATTTACCCCCGTCATAGTCAATTGTGTGCCGGTTTTAGAAAACAATCCTAGTAATTTTATGTCCTTATTATTGGAATTAAAATTGTGGTTTTGTTCTGCAATATTCCATTCTATAGGGCTTCCGTTGATACCAATGTCATTGGGATAGCTCCAGAATTTGCTGGAAGCAGGATCCCAGGAATCTCTGGTGTGCCAATCTCCCCCGTTATTTGAGATATAAGGAAGAGGAGCCGTATTTTCCTGCATTAATTGAATGTTTTTCAGGAGGCCATCTGCGGAGGCTCCATTATTTCCGAGATTATCTGTAAAACCATCACTTATAAGATTAGCATCTGCCAACAGCTGATAGTATCCGGGCAGCTTATCCCAAAGTACTTCCTGTGGGGCGTTGGGCAGGAGTAAATTATTTCCCAAAACAGTTCCGCTAACCGCTGTACCATCCTTTTGAAGCCGCTGATTCATAAAGAACCTGATTTGCTCTATGGCTATAGCGGTATTCCAAACACGCAGTTCTTCAATATATCCGGAAAAATTATTCTTACTTCCAGTAGCTGAAGATGCATAGGCGGCTCCAATAATAGCGGGGGAATTATTGCCTACCATCGCATCTGATGAAATATTGGAGTTGGTCTGAATTGGAATCCCATCGACATAGATCTGTAATTGCTCTCCAGAATACACCCCAGCAATATGGAACCACCGATCTATATTTAATTTATTTGCTGAAATCACACTTTTATTCCCAACCCTAAAGGTTGGAGCACCATTGTTTAAAATAAGATCGTACCCGGAATTTAAATTGTCTACTTCCCTTTTAGAGAAAATAGTTCTTATTCCTGAAAGATCACTGGGTTTAACCCAGGCTTCAATAGAAAGGTTGCTCCCCATCATACCGTAGGTATTTCCCAGATCTACAAAATCATCATCCCCATCAAAATTTAATTGACTGCAGGCAGGAGGGAAGTTGATGCTCAGTTCTTCTGAAATTGTACAATTGACATTCGCTTCGGAACTGACTGTCCATAAAAGGGTATAGGTTGCTCCCGGTTGACCGGTAAAGCTGGTGCTGGCCTGAGTGGAATTTCCAAGGAATTCAGTTTCACCGCCATTGTAACTCCAGGAACCGGTTCCTGCATCAGGATCTACGGGAGTCGCGGCAAGCCAAACCAATTTTACTCCACAGTCCAGGTTCGTGGGAGCTTCTCCGGCATTAATTTCAGGAGGGGTTATTGTTGTAAAACCTTTTACTTTTGCGTTGCAATTTCCCAAAGTATTAATAAGAAAAGTATAGGCAACACCGCCCTGAAGCCCACTAATAACAAATCTGCTATTGTTAATTTCATACTGAATGTTATCTTCACTTAATGCAATTTGATCCCCCGCAGCGTTCAGAATTTCTACTGAATAAGGAAGACTCTCAGGGTCTATGGCTACCCCTTGAAATAATCCCCCACTAACCGGTATTGCTAAAACTGCGCTATTTTCGTCAAAACAGGAAGCTTCTTCCAATTGAACGGGAGTGCCAACAATTAATGCTTCCGGTTGTTTGATGGTAATGGTGTCTGTCCTAAGGGCACATCCTTTTACATCTGTAACATCAGCATAATACTCTCCCGCAACCAGGTTTTCTGCAATCCTTCCTGTATGGCCATTGTTCCATTGGTAGGTGAAGGGACTGGTACCCGTGTCTGAGGCTATATTAATTTCTATTTTACCATTGTTGCCTCCATAGCAACTTACATTTTGAAAAATTAATTCTATCTCCGGACTTATGTTAAAGACAATTTTTATCGTGTCGCTAACGGCTTCACAAACCAGGCCTGCATCCTGATTTGAGGTTAGGATCAATTCTATTTCTTTAGAAGCGATTTCAGCTGCATTGGGATTGTATGTTGTATTAACAGCGGTAGGATCGGTAAATCCGGAATTATCTCCACTTGTAGTAACCCAGAAGCCGGAAGTCACCGTTAGATGAGCTATTGAAGCCCCCGATAGATCTATGCCAGGTTCGTTAGAGCATATTTCCATATCATCTCCTGCAAAAACCACGGCTTTGTTAATCACCTCAACCATAGTGGTTTTAGAGTCAATGTTACAACCGTAGAAATCGGTGATCTGCACGGAATATACCCCGGCCATTGCTGCTGTTGCGTTCGGGATTTGTATTGTGTCTGCTGCGGTGCGCTCATTTTCTTCGGTAATTGTTTTAGACCTGTTGAAACCATCAGGACCGGTCCAATCAAAAGTTATGGGTAAGCGGCCCCCATCGAGATTTGCGGTTAATTCAATTGTTTCATTTTCGCAAATAGGGCCATTGTTTTCGGGGGTAAACTCGAATTCGAAAGATCTGAAAGCAGCAAAAGAGATGTCGTCAATACCAAAATCGTTTCCACCTGCAGTTGGGTTTTCGTTAACTATTCTAATTGTTGCCTGTGTATGGGTACCTGAATTCCAAAGTCCAGGATTATAAAAATTAATCCAATTTCCCACAGGTTCGTCAGTAAGATCACCCAAAATACTATGCTCCACAGGAGTGCTATTTCCAGGAACTAATACTTCAATTCTTAGACGAGCCGGGCTGGCCGGATTTACATTAGTGGTCCAGGCACTAAAATAATAATCTGTATCAGGAGTTATTTCAAGAATTTTTGATTTCCATACTACGTTCCCTATGGACCGGTCTCCGTTTACAATCATGAAATTACCTCTGCCTCCATGACCTAATCCACTAAATTGGTTATGGTAATTATAGGCATCTTCTCCTATAGTGAACAAGCCTTCCGGATACATCTCTCCGCGGAAATTTGGAACATCCGCTACATACTGATAGTTGGTTTCAAAATCATTGGTATTTCCTGCTTCAAAATCCCCATTGATAATTAAATTGTCGTTCGGAGTAAGGGATACCGAAGCGTCACATCCATCCTTGGTTACATATAAGGTATAGGTCTGTGCGAGGCTAACCTGTAAAGACTCATCAGTTGAAATAGTTTGGCCGGAGGCCACCCATCTGTAGGAATCATATACTCCATCTGCAGATAATAATACCTGATTCGTTTGATTGAGGGAACAATAATTTGCAATAATTTCTGGTTGTAATGGGTCTTTTACCAGCACCTCAACTGTTCCCACTCCAGGGCATGTAAGATCGGGGTCGCTATATGTAGCTGTAAATATTGTTGTTCTGGAAACTGAAATATTGGATGGGTTAGGTTCATTAGAGCTCCAATCCGGATCTGTTGATGAAGTCCATTTAACATTGGGGATAGTCGATCCTTCTCCGGTTATTTTTACGTCGTCTATTGCCCACCAGTAACCCCAACTAGCTTCATATCTAAATCTTAAATATAAAATCTCTTTTCCTACCTGGCCAGAAAGGTCAATAGAAATAGATTCATCTCTGTGACCTCCTCCGTCTATAGTTTCTACTATTTGCCAATTGGATTGATCTGTGGAAATTTCAACAAAAGCCTTATCGGCATTATTCCAATCTTTATAATCCTGCCAAAAAGAAAGGTTTAAAGTTGAATAACCAGTAATATTTAAAGGTTGATTATAGCGTAAAATTGTTCTTGTACTACCGTTTCGACCCTGAGCATCACTATCGGTAATGTAGAAAGTACTACCATCAGACCTTACACTTCCATAGGCCATGTTATGGGTACCGGAAACTTTTTTCCAGGCTGCATTGCCCTGGGAACCTCCAGTTGAGTTATTTATTGTCAGCCAATTTCCTGTGGAACCATTAAAATTTTCATTTAGCAACACAGGTTCCACAGCCTGCTCTCCTTCAAATGTGGAACTTAGATCAACGGTTTCGCCAGCACAAATATTGTTTTGTGATGCCGTTGCATTTACCTTAGGCCCGGATAACAAGGAAAGGTTAGCGCTTTCTTCTTTAGAGCATCCCTTTGCTGATGTTATCGTAATGAAATAGGTAACCCCTATTTCAAGGCCGGTATCATTATAAAGAATTTCATTTATGGTTCCTGAACCGGAGGATGATGGATTTACTCCAAAGGCATTTCTTCGCCAGGTAATTGTCGAATTCGGTATAGTACTTTGAGGGCTGTAGTTAATACTACTTCCATTGCAAATATCTGCCAAAGGTTCCTGGATTAGTTGCGGTGCGGGCGAAATTTCAATTTCAATTGCCATATCATTTGAACAATCGTTTTTCTCCAAAGTAAAAATATAAGTAGCAGTTAATGGTGCCCCCGTTATATTTACAAGGGATTCATTAGGATTCGCATTGTTTCTATCAGAAGAATCAGTTGCAGAATTTTCTCCCACAGCTGCTCTGGACCAGCTAATTATAGTTTCTTCCAGGTTACTTACAGGCAAAAAATTGAATGCTGCACCACTACAAATCTCTACAGGTGCATCCATAAGGTTAGTAATGACCGGTTTAATTTTATCTACTATAACTTCTTTAATTAAAATACAGCTTGCATCGCTTTGGCCTTTTACATAATAGGTGCCAAGACGAACCTCAGTGGGATTATTTATTTCTATTGTAGCCTCAGCATCAACCCAGTATGTATAATTTAGGTTATTATTGTTTTTTATGGAAGGATCGCTCAGATCTACAGCTGTAGTACATTCAGGTAGATTTATTTCAAATTCCGGAGTTGGGTTAACTGTCACTGTCACTGGAATAGTGGTACCGAGGCAGCCTTGGGCTTCCGGAGTGATTTTATAAGTAACAGTTTGAGGTACGGTGGAATTATTTACCAGCACTTGCCTAATTATTTGTTCATCCCCAACCACAAAGCTTCCATTTGTAGCACCTACAATCTCTGCAGGAAAATCTACGCTCCAGGTAAAACCTGTATTGGCTAACGGACTCGATAAAGTAATCGCTGTTTCCTCTGCTGAACAAATCTGATTCGTAAAAGATGCATTTACCACCGGGCTTGGTTTTACTTTTACTGAAATTTCAACAGGCATCCCTATACAACCATTAGCTTTTGGCGTTATTTTAATAGTAGCGTTTACAGCAGATTCAGTGTTGTTTACCGGGGTGAAATCAGGTATTTCTGAAACACCGGATTTACTAGAAAGTCCTATGGAGGATCCGCCAGTTATATCATAGGTGATTCCTGTAAAGTTTCCCGTTAATACAATTGCATCAGTTGGAGCCCCGTTACATAGTTCCGGAATTACCGGGGTTTCCAATTGGGGTTTTGGTTTAACAGTTATTGTGAATTTTTGAAACTCTCCGGTACAGTTGTTTGCAGAAGGTGTCAATGAAATAGTTGCTACCTGTGCCAGGTTGGTCCCATTTGTTGCTGTAAAAGAATTGATATCCCCCGTGCCGTTGGCGGTAAGACCTATACTGGTATTATCATTGGTCCATTCTACAGTGCTACCTGTTACCGAAGTATTTGAAAGATCTATTGCGCTAAGGGTTTCTCCTTCACAAATTACAATATTGTTTGGAGTGGTAACGGTGGGTGTTGGATTAATGCTAATAAAGAAATGGCTTTCTTCTCCCTCACAATTTCCTCCAAAGGGAATTACCGTGAATTTTACTTCTATGGGATTGCTACTAATATTTTTAGATGTGAATGTTGGAATATTACCTATTCCGTTAAAGGCCAGGCCAATATTTACATTGGTATTGGTCTGGTAAAACCATTCGTACTTTTTATTTGCTAAGGTGTTTCCGGTGAATGTAATGGAGGGAACTACTTCAGTATTACAGTATTCCCTGCCATCAATGGAAGGGATATCAACAGATGGTTCAGGAATAGCGATACTTTGTCCCGCAGTAACCCAATTACCTGAGGAGTCAGTGAATGTCCAGATTACAGAGTATTCACCATACCCATTGAATTCTAGGGGGTCATTGGTAGTCCCTGTAATTTCAGTATTACAATTATCGGTGGTGGTTGGGAAATCAGTAATTTCTAAACCACAGGTCCATTCCAGATCAGGAAGTGTCGGGACAACTGGTTTTTCGTTGTCTACTACGTTTACCATTTGCGAAGCAGCAGCCGTATTTCCTGAGGCATCGGTAACGGTCCAGATTACTGTTGTATTTCCAATGGGAAAGGTGGCAGGAGCATTGCTAAGAGCAGTTTCCCCGGTACAATTATCGGAAGTGGCTGAGGCGCTAAGACTGACATTGGTAGCAGTACAACTTCCAGGGTCTGTATTTACAGTAAGGGTTGCCGGAGCAGAGATTGCTGGGTTTTGATTGTCTTCAACGGTAATCTCAATTTCAGAAGAAGGAGTGCTTACAGTTTCAGAATCTGTAACCGTTACGGTATATTTTCCGGGAGACAATCCTGAAATATCTTGAGTGGTCTGTCCGGAGTTCCATTCATAGCTATAGGGTTCAGAGCCGTTGCTCACAGAAATAGTTATTGCCCCGTTGTTATTTTCTGAACAAGAGGCATGGGTGATTCCCTCAACAGTTATTACAGGATTTAAAGCGCTCTTGAAAGAAGATTTATTACCTGCAGATTTAAATGTGGGAACCGGGAGCACTTTCGCGAGTTTCGCTACAGGGGCATCGGTATGTGGCAAAACTTCGGGGCTAAGCAGGGAAGAAATATTTTGAGCTAAGATCTTAGTTAAGATGCTTTCTGAAAAATTTATCCTAGTTTCCGATAAAATAAAATTTGTAAAACCTAAAAATGTAATAATTACAAGAATAGCTTTGAACCGATGAGTAATTTTTCCCATACGCTAACTTTTATAATAATTTGTAAAATTATATATAAAAATTTAGAAACAAGAGTATTAGGTTGGAAAACTACCGATTAAAAGCGAAATGTTACGGCAAAAGACATTTTTATTTACTCAATAGGTCATATTTGTAAGATTTTTCCTGTTAATCTTTAATGGTGTCTTTTTGGTAATCACTTTGCCAGTAGTTTCAAAAAATACACCTGAACTTGATCCTGGAACAGGTAATCTAATTTCTTTTTAATTGAAGATCTGGTGTAGTCTCCCATTAGATTCCATTGAGATCCAATAGATACAGATCGATATTTCAGTCTCATTATGATTAAGAATTGGCAATTAACGGCTGGTTTGTTAATGATTAAACTGAATGCCACAGCATAATCCAATACTACCGGTTCTGAATCTGAAGGGCGGTAAAACCTCATCATTACTTGAAAGATGACCCATACATGTCCTTATTGGTTTGAGGTTCAGGTTTGGAAACATAAGGACTTTTTCCCAGATCATGAATACTTTCATTCAATTATCGCTAAGATCTATTTTTAAAGAATCCGGGAATTTTTAACAGTATTTATCCTTATCATGAATTCCATGTTCTCCTTAATTTTTAGCCCCAGGGGAAGTATTCGGCCATTATTGAAATCAGACGCCGCCTGTCTCTCAGATTAGCTGATAAGAGTAGGAATTAAAATTTTTGAAAGCCTTCCATTTAAATTTTAAGCAAGGTATTTAATGGAAGGCGCTGCTTTTTATCTAATCAGGATAATGCTTTTTGAGATTTCCTTGTTCCCGGAATAAAGTTTTACCACATACACCGCAGCGGCAAATTCCCTCACCGGCAACCATTCCTTTATATTATTGGACACTTGTTGATATTCCTGTATTTTTGCTCCCAGCATATCGTAAATTATCACACTTTGAATTTCAAATTTTTCAGGATTTAATATTAAAAGTTCCCGGGTGTTTCCCAAATAGAACACCTCGATATTCCCGTCTGTAAATTCATCTTCCTCAGAACCTCCCTGTTCCTCCTCCTCTTCTTCTTCCTCCTCAGTTTCTTCGTCCGGATCTGGTTCCGGCTCCGGATCTTTTTCTTTTTGAAATACAATTTGAAAACGCTCCTTGTAATTACCCGGCTCCAGGCTCATTGAAAAGTCGCCTTTTCTCAGGTCGAAATACGTGCTGTCCTGAAGGTCATTCAGGTAAATATTCACATCTTCAGCAATATTTTCCAGTTTGTTGATCCTGATCGAAAAATCACCTACTTCTTTTAATTTAATTCCCAGGGGCAAAACCTGTTCAAGTTCAAAATGTGGAACTCCCTGGATCACAAATTCGTTTCCATGGATCAGCCAGAACATATCCTCGGGATTATCGTCGTTTAAAGCCGCATCGTACCCCAGATCAAAACCATTGGTGGTATTGGGATCCACACCAGCTAAAATTTGCCTGTGATATCCCATGGGGGATCTGAAGTCAAGTCTTATTTTAGCCCGGGTATCTATTTTTTGCTTAACCTGTTCTTTGCTTTTTGAGGCAGGCCTTTCCGGCCTCAGGAATTGAGAATTTTCTGAATCGGTTTCAGGGACGAAGAAGCGTTGGCTGTTTTTGAAAATTACTTGCCCGCCATTGACAGAAATAACATCGGATAGAGCAGGATCCAAAACGGTATTTATAAAAAATCCTTGCGCAACGGGAATAAATTGTCCGGGAATTTTTGTTCCTGAGGCGTCATTTGCATTAATACGCTCGTCGTTTGAGACGGCAGGAACACCATCTAAAAGATTCCGGGTAGCATAACCCCCTACATATTGGGCTAAATTATGTGTTTTTCCAGAGAAATGATCCCAGAAATAAAGAGCCCCGTTAAAAATATTTGCGGTGTTGGTAGCACCGCTTACATCCGTTTCCTTTAAATTATCCAGGATAAATTTATTGGCATCAATGGCGGAAGGATAAGGATTTCCCAATAAATAATTCTGATCTGCTCCAACTGTAAGACTAATAGGTCCGTTATTAGGTTTGCCTTTGAAAGTATAATTTTGAAGATCTGAAATATCTAATTCTCCGGAGGTTCCTTTCATCGTATAACCTTCTCCCACGGTGAGGGCCTTGCTGCTTCCAACATGTGCCCATTCACTATATTGATTTGCCTCTCCATGAAATTTGTAGAGCCAGCGATTACTAATTCTAATAGGAGAAGCAAGAGGCCTATCTGCAAAGGTTACTCCATCTCCAAAGCTGATCGGTTGTGGAGTTGCAGTAGTGCCATCGAACAATACATCGGAAATGGTATAGGTGGGATTGTTGGAAATTCCGCGGGTAACCACCGGGGAGCTCCAATAATTATAATTATAGCTGCTGGCAGTTCCTTGTTGGTCTCTTTCAATAAATCCTGTGCTGGTGGATTCCAGGATACTTCCTTCGGTCTGAATCAATTGAGATTCGCCATTCAAGTCAATACTGCCATTTAGTTTTAAATAATGAGTTATAGTAAGTCCACTTCCGGTACTTTGATTAATTCCTTCCATATCAAGATTTCCACCTCCATCCAAAAGTGCAAGTAACTGAATGTTCTTTTCTGTATTCTTTACAGATTTTCCATTTAATCCTACAATATTCCACTCGATGACATCATCATTTATTCCTTTGCTTCCGGGAGCATCCCAAACCTCGATGCGATTTATAGTAACTCCGTGGTAAGTAGTAGGTAGTGTCCAAGTAGATTTATCAAACCAATTTCCCTCTTCTGTATTCAAGATGTAGGGGAGTGGAGCTGTATTTTCCTGCATAAACTGAATGTTCTTCAATAAACCATCGGCACTGTTACCGGTAGATCCCAAATTGAGTGTTTTTCCTGATGAGACTAGATCTACTTGGGCGAGCAATTGATAGTATCCCAGTAGATCTGTAAAATCAGAAAGGATAGGAGCATTAGGTAGATTAAGATTCTTTGTGAGAATTTCTCCATCTACTTTAGAATCTGTTTTTACTAACCTCTGGTTCATAAAAAACCTAATGTGCTCTTTAGAAATGGACTTTTTCCAAATTCTCACTTCTTCTATAAATCCGTTGAAATGCTGTGTTGTTAACTTCGCTTCGGAAGGAGCATGAGTAGCACCTATAAGGAATGGTGCATTAAAGTTTCCGGAACCACTAGGAATATTGTTGGTATTATTCTGAACTTCAATCCCATCCACATATAAACTTATTTTTGAGCTAGTATAAACTGCAGCTATGTGATACCAACGGTCGGTACCAATGCTTTTCGTGCTTGTTACGGTTCTGTTACGCACTCTAAAAGAGGGGGCTGCATTGTTCAAAAATAGGTCGTAACCAAGATTCGATTCTCCAGCTATTCTTTTAGATATAATCGTGTTCACTCCTGAGATAGCATTTGGCTTTACCCAGGCTTCCACTGAGAAATTACTTCCTCCCATTGCGAAATGGTCGCCGGCATCTACATAATCGTCTTCCCCGTCGAAGTTCAATTTGTTGCATGCTTTTTCAAATTGAACTATCATAATATCAGAGTCTTCACATACTTCAATGGTAGGTGTTATGATCCATTTCAATTCATATCTTGTGTCTGATTGTCCTGTAAACCAGGTGTCAGGTGCGGAGGCATTATCAAAACTCGCCGTATTATTCTCAGACGGTTCAATAGAAAAAATCTCCCAGCGTCCGGCTCCCAAATTAGGATCTACCAGAGTGGCATTCAGATGAACTGCTGTAATACCGCATTCAAAAATTATAATATCTTCCCCTGCATCTACAATTATTTCCAAAGGCTGGTCGATGATAATGTTCTCAGAAATCAGACTACATCCATTGACAGTATTTGCAGTAAATGTATATACTCCTGCCGAAAGCCCGGAGACACTTAAGTTGCCAGTGGTGTTTGAATCTTCTGAGGAAACTACATTTCCATCTCGATCCAGTAAGGTCAAAGAATATTCCTTATGCTCTCCGGTAATGAAGCCGCCTGAGACATCTAGAGTTGCAATACCGTCAGTTCCCCCAAAACAAGTAACATCAGTTACAGAAGTCCCGCCTATAGCCAAGGCTGAAGGTTCCAAAACTGGAGGACTGGTGACCTCCACAGAGCAAAAATTTGCATCAGTCACAATCACATTATATCCTTCAGCTTTTGGAAGTAGGCCCGTTGCGGTTTGTTCATTTTGGCCATTCTCCCAAGAATAGTTATATGGCGGCGTTCCCCCCGTAACATTCACGGTAGCCGTTCCATTACTGATTCCAAAACAGCTCACGTTGGTCACATCTATAGTGGCTTCAGGCGAATCTAAAAATGAAATCACTACTTGATCTGCACAAGTTGCATCAGGATCGTTTGAGGTTAAAGTTAATATGATGCTGCCTGCAGCGATATCATCTTGGTGTGTAGTATAAATAGCATCTAAGGCAGTGCTGCTTGAAAAATTGCCACTGCCACCAGACCAGGTGCCGTTATCATCTGAACCGGAAATGATTCCGTTTAACTGAAGTTCAGTTATATTGGAACAAACAGTTTTGTCTTCCCCAGCGTTAATTTCCAATACTAAAACCTCTGTAGTTCCCGTTTTAGGAGTACAACCATAGAAATCGGTAACTTTTAAAGTATAAGTTCCAGCCATGTCAGCGGTGATATCAGGAATTTTTAGTTTTACTGCTATATTGAGTTCTTCCCGAGTATTTACTGTTGTAATGTGAGAAAAATCACTTCCTGGAGGACCAGTCCACTCAAAGGTAATGGGGAAACGGCCACCTTTGATATTCGCATATAATTCCAGTTCTTCTCCTTGACAAAGTATGGAGTTATTCTCTGGGTTTATTTCAAACTTTATCTGTTCCAGTGTTCCAAATGAAATGTCATCTAGTCCAAAATCATTACCTCCTTTTACTGTATTAAGATCTATAATTTCGATCACAGCCGTTTCGTTTAACTTTGATTCCCAAAAAGGATTACTGTAAAATTGCACCCAATTTCCACGATTGACCTGACCAGAGGAGGTTGGTTTATCAGCGCTATTTAATTCTGCGATTGTTCCGGTTGGGACACCATTCACGTAAAACTGGAGCCTTGCAGGACTTGCAGGATTGAGATTCATTCCCCATGCACTAAAATAATAGTTGGTGTTGGGATGAATATTTTCAATTGTTTGCCTCCAGATCACTTTTCCCGATTCTGGAGCAGCGTTAACCATTAAAAAATTTCCATCACCGGTAGTATGGTCTTTTCCGTCAAAGTCAGAGTGGTAAAAACTGGCATCTTTATCAATAGCAACAGTTGCCTCAGTACCTAAGGCCCCAGATGAATGACCAGTAGGATTATGGTATCTATCATTTCTTAAATTGTATTGAGTTATAAAAACAGGCTTTCCATTTTTATCTCTAACCTCGAATAGATCATATCCATTTTCACTTCCAATTTTTATATAATTATAAGGTTTCTCAAAATCAACTTCATCAAAACTGCCATTAATAATTAATTCATTTGAAACATCAATAAAACCAGTACCGGTACAGCCAAATTCATCAATTACCGTTACTGTATAAGTTCCAGATAGTTCCGCATTCAGTATCCATGGGTCACCAACCGGTTCTAAAGTTTCACCGCGCGATTCCCAAACATAATTTCTGTAATTACCATCTGTTCGTAGTTCTATAAAATTGGAATTCCCACAATAGCTAGCGGTGATAATAGGATTAGGAGGTTGTCTAACAATAACCTCTACAGTTGCAACTCCGGGACAATCAAAGTCTGGGTCAGAGTATATGGCTGTGTAAGTTGTAGTTTCAGATGGGAATACATTTTTTGGATTGGCTTCTATAGATTTCCATTCATCTGTAGAGGAAGTCCAGGTAACACCAGTCTGCGAGCTACTTTCTCCTTCTATTTTAACATTGTCTATAGCCCAGCGTCTAGCATTTCCATCTTCAGTATTATACTTGAATCGAATATACAGTAATGATTCAGAAATGTACTCGGTGAGGTCAATTATTTCCTTTTGGAAATCATCCCTGTCTCCCTTGTTTGAATTATATGTTACTAGGTTGTTCCAATTATTGCCATCCGTAGATACATCTACATAGGCATAATCATCATCATTATAGCCTCGATCTCTATAATAATGATAAAACGTCAATTCAAGAGAGGTATAGCCATTTGTGTTTAAGGGAGGACTAATTAATGAAGTATTATTATCTCCATTAGTTTCGTCACCTTCTGATAAGTAAAATTGACTATTATCATTAGATTCAATTTCTCTGTTATTATTATATTCATATTCGTGAGTGCGTAATCTCCATTTTGAAGCATAATTGGTATCCTCTTTATTTTCTACACTCCAATTGTTTGAGTTACCATTAAAGCCTTCTTCTAAAAGTATTTGATCTACGCTCGGAGCATTACTGTCTGTCGTGGAAAAAAGATTAATTGAAGAACCGGGACAAATTTCATGTGTAGAAGCACTGACTTCTATTTCTGGAGTGGGCAACACTGTAATAATTACAGAATACGCATCAGGATTGGTACATCCACTTGAACTTAATATAAAATCATATCTTATTCCTACTGGAGAACCCGTGTTATTCACTAAGGTTTCTGAAATATTTCCGGAACCTGATCCAGCTTCATTTCCAGCCTTAGCTTGCCTGCTCCAGTTAAAGGTAGTCCCTGAAATATTACTAGTAGGGCTATATTCAAATAAATTTCCATTACAGACATTTTCAGGAGATTGATCACTGGTTAAAGTAGGAGTTGAAGTTACCTTGACATTTACTTCAAATTCAGATTCACAACCATCCAGTGATCTAAGTCTATAAACATACTTAACTGGTATAGTATTATTTGTGGTGTTGAATAGAATCTCATCTGGATCTCCAGTTCCCGCGCCGGCTGAATTTGAAATTCCTGAGATTGCTTCCCTAGTCCATGCAAAGGTGGTTCCGGGAACGTTACTTTGAGGATCGTAGTTAAAAGGATAATCACTACAAATCCCGGGAGGATTTAAACTGCTTATTAGTTCGGGGCTTTGATTTTCGGTAACAGTTATGGGTTGTATCATCGAACAGTTGCTGGAACTCCTAGATTTGATAAAATACCTTCCAGGACCTACCATCTTTGGATCAGAGATTGGAATTGTGGTATTTTCATCAGTCCAGTATGATAGTGTGGTTCCAGAGGTGGAGCCCGCAGTAATTTCAGAAACTGTTAGGTCTACCTTTGCCGGTGAACACACAGGAAGAGGATCTGTTATTTCTAATAAGGGGATTGGATTAACCGTTACAATAACAGTAATCGGTGTTCCCGCGCAGCCCATTGCCTCAGGTGTAATTTTGTATTTTACGATTTGAGGTTGATTTCCCGAATTGTTCAAGGTTTGTTTTATGCTGTTCCCGATACCTTGGGCTGCCCCAGATATATTACTTCCGACTTCTGTTATTTCCCAGCTAAAGCTTTCAGCACTTCCGCTGAGGGAGATAGAAGTAGTTTCACTCGAACAAATTTGCTGACTTGCGGGGCTTACTGATACTGCAGGGGTTGGGTTCACTATTACATCATAAGTTACCGGATATCCTGTGCAGCCATTTGTGACTGGAGTTACTGTTATAGTGGCAGTCCCAGTTTTGGCGGTAAATGAGGGGATTTGAGTGATATTTGTACGATTGGATAATCCTATGGCCGAGCCTCCAGAAATATTAAATTTCGTTTCTGCTACCTTAGAGCCAAGTGTCAAGATTTCAGTTGTCTCGCCGTTACAATATAGTTGGGCTCCGGGGACCTGATTCATAATCGGTTTTGGTTTAATCTCAATAGTGAAAGTTTCTGATATTCCTTCACAATCATTAGCAAAAGGAGTAACAGTAATATTAGCAAAAATACTTCCTGAAGTGTTATTAACAGCAGTGAAACTATCAATATTGCCCCTTCCGTTCTCTCCTAATCCAATGGAAATATTATCATTTTTCCAATCTCTGCGTGTGCCTGAAACAGAAGCTCCTGGAAAATTTATTTGTTCCACTGCTTCTCCCGCACAAACAACAATATCAGCAGGTTTAGTAATTGTAGGAGTCGGATTAATAGTTATTGAAAATTCTACGGGATTTCCCTGGCATTCATTTCCAAATGGAATAACGGTGAATACAGCTATTATAGGTTCACTCGTATTGTTTTTAGCCGTGAATTGTGGGATATTTCCTGTGCCATTTGAAGAAAGCCCAATATCTGTATTAAAATAGGTGGTATTTTCGTTTATTACCTTTTTTTCTTTATAAGACCATTCAAATCTTTCGCTATCTAAACCAGCCCCTGTAAAACTAATTGCTTTAATTTCTTTACTGTTGCAGTATTGCGACTCATTTTTTAGTGCCCCTCCATCCTGTAAAATTTGTTCAACTTTCGGTTCAGGAATTATGATTTCTTGAGTGACACTAACGGAATTTTTGTTGATGGAAGAATCAGTAAATGTCCAGGTGATGGTGTAGGTTCCAAAAGTGTCATATTGCAGGGGATCTGTGGTAGTTCCAGTAATTTCCCCTGAACAATTATCTGTGGTTACCGGAAAATTAGTGATTACGTTTCCGCAGCTCCAATTTTCAATATTGGATAAAGTAGGTTTAATAGGAACCTGCTTATCTTCTACGGTTATGATTTGAGTAGTATTTTGGATATTATTAGAATTATCAGAAACTGTCCAAGTAACAGTGGTATTTCCTAAGAGAAATATTGATGGTGCATCACTGGTTACACTTTTCACCCCACAATTATCAGCGGTTGATGGAGTTCCCAGGGAAACCCCAGAAGCCGTACATTTGTCGGTATCCGAATTTATTAATTTATCTGCTGGCGCCGTAATTGTAGGTTTTTCATCGTCAGTTACAGTAACAGTTTGACTAACTTCTTGAGCGGAGTTGTTATTAACATCTTTTACATTCCATTTTATGGTGGTTATTCCAATAGGGAATAGTGCTGTTAATGCTTTTCCATCACTTCTTACACCCGTTGGATCTCCAATCGAACAGTTATCAGTAGCAGAAGCAGAAATAGTTACATTTGCTCCACATTGCCCTGAATCAGTGGTCACAACTTTATTATCATTGGCTGTAATAACGGGGATCTGATTATCTGTTACAGTAACAGTCTGACTAACTTCCTGAGCTGGGTTGTTATTAACATCTGTTACGTTCCATTTAATGGTGGTTATTCCAATAGGAAATAGTGCTGTTAATGCTTTTCCATCGCTTCTTACTCCCGATGGATCTCCAACCGAACAGTTATCACTAGCAGTTGCAGAGACAATTACATTTGCACCACATTGCCCTGAATCAGTGGTCACAACTTTATTATCATTAGCTGTAATTGTTGGGTTGATAATATCCTTATCACATTGCCCTGAATTGGATTTTTTTTCTAAAGGATAAAGTGGTTTGGATATTATTAATCCATTTGAAAAATGCAATTGAATTTTCTTCTTAAAATTAGATTTAGAATTATTAAGAACCGAATAAGAATTTAACTTATTGGATATTCGTGTTGAAAAATCTAAATAATTAGAATCCTGCAAGACAGGGGAAGTGCTTTCAATGAAATTTCGGAAAATAGGAGATACCTCCTCAGGTGAAACCTTAAAGAAAGACACATTTGTTTTAGTTTCTGGAATCAGAAAATATGAAATTGCATTAGCATAAATAGAAATGGATGAGCCTGTTAAAAATATAAAAAGTAGGACGGTTAGAAACTTTGGGGTAATTTTCGCCATTCAATCTATGTTAAGAGATAAGGTAATATTACTCCTAATATAAAAGAATGTGAATCTTATTGTTAATTTTTAGATAAAAATGTATTTTATTTAGGTGAAAAGTTGGTGGTTAAGAATAATTTATTTTTTTTGTAGGTGAATTCCTGTTAATTTTGATGTATGCTGATTATCTTTCCTTTGATTCGGCAGCAATCTTTAGCAAACACACCCTGGAACCCTGATTTTACTTAATAGTTTTTATTGATTCTGTGGGATATCTGTATAATTCTCGACTAGATAGGCATTTTAGTCGAAAAAGAGCCGCTGGTAGGAATGAGCCTATCCGGATGCCTAATATTAAATTTCCTAGTGGGAGTGTTATATAAAAAATGGTTGTGAAATTCGCTCCGAATCCTAAATTATTGGTTCTTCTTGAAAGAAATCATCTTCCAAGACGGCTTTTATTTGAATAAAATTAATTCATGTCATAAATGATTCCTGTGCCGATTCTAAAAAAAATTAAGCAGAGCCTTTCCTGGGAGCTTATGAGCAATTCCATGATGCTATGCCTTCAGCACAGAGATTAGCTGAAACTTGGGGGTAATCTTTCGATAAAGACCTCACTATATGGCACCTGTTTTTAATTAGTACAATTAATATTGCTTATTTTTCTGCAAATTTAAACATGATTCCTAAACTGCCTTCCAAAATCCCATGTATTGCAATATCGGGTCGCCTTTGGTACTGAAACCTTCCTGACAATCCAAATTTGGGAATAACCCAATACGTTCCTTTTACCCGGGGCGCCCATCCAATTGAAGTACCCCAATGAGGGTTTCTTTCTTCCCCAAAATATTGCTTTCGCATTACATTTGAGATTGCTCCTCCAACGGATATGTCAAAACTCTCACCCTTTGCGAAGTAGTAATCTGCTCCCATTCCATAGTTTTGATAATCTGCATCTTCAAATCTTCCGTAGAGGATAAATATCCCTATATTTTTTGACCTTGCCCCTATCTCAAAATCAAAATCCAATCCCCTATGGTCGATCTCTGTTCTTGGGTTGTCTATCACTCCAAACAACTTGTTTCCATCGGCACTGAAATCCACATAAGCATCTCTTTGGGCGTTCATGGCCAAAGTTAATGCCATAGCGCAAATCGAGAGATAATAAGGAAAGCGTAAAGAACTGAGAAAATATTTTTTTCTCATAATAGCCATGTTAGAATTAGAACTTTCAATTGATGTGGGGGGAGAACTGAAAAATGATTATAGTCCTTTTGTTTGGGGAGTAAGGCGGTATTGTATTCTAAAATACGACAATTTATACTGGGATTTGAAGCTTTTCGCTAAAGGGTACATATAATCGAAGTAATCAATGTTTTTTTATACAAACAGTTTAATTGATTGATAATCATTGAGGTATGGACTACAAAAAAATTCATAATATTGAAAGGGAAGGGGGAAAAGGGGATAGGGAGGAATGAAGGTGCTGCGACTTCTTTGGGAAAAAACAGTGAAAATTTAATGGAAGGTTCGAGCGGAATTAATTAAAAACTTTGTTAATAAAAATTCGTTAATCCTCGTTCAAAATTGGTGAACAAGGATTAACGAAAGCTTATTAATACAATAAAAATGTAAAATTTTATTAAAATTACTATTCTCCCATAAAAGGATACCTGTAATCTGTTGCAGGAACAAAGGTTTCCTTGATAACCCTTGGAGAAACCCAGCGCAGCAGATTGAGCATAGAACCCGCTTTGTCGTTGGTGCCGCTCGCCCTGGCTCCTCCAAAAGGTTGTTGGCCAACTACGGCCCCGGTGCACTTATCGTTGATGTAGAAGTTTCCGGCTGCATTTTGCAAGGCTTTGGTGGCCTGTGCTGCTGCATACCTGTCTGTGGAAAGCACAGCGCCGGTCAACCCGTAAATACTGGTTTCATCAATTAATTTCAGGGTTTCTTCCCACTTTTTATCCTGGTAAACATAAATTGTCATCACTGGTCCGAATAATTCGGTTTCCATAGTGGAATACTTAGGATTTGTGGTTAATATCACGGTTGGCTCCACAAAATAACCTTTGGATTTGTCGTAATTTCCTCCGACAATTATCTCGGCATCGGTATCTTTTTTAGCCTGGTCAATGTATTTTGCCAACTTATCAAAGGAGCCTTCGTGAATGACAGCGGTGATGAAATTGGTCATGTCCTCCGGAGAACCCATTTTAAAGGAATTCACATCAGCCACTAAAAATTTCCTGACATCCTCCCAAAGGCTTTTTGGGATATATGCCCGGGATGCGGCACTGCATTTTTGACCTTGGTATTCAAAAGCCCCTCTTGTGATCGCGGTTGCAACTTGTTTTGCAATTGCGCTGGGATGGGCCAGGATAAAATCCTTTCCTCCGGTTTCCCCTACAATTCGGGGATAGGTTTTATAGATATTGATGTTATTCCCTATTTTACTCCAAATTCCTTTAAATACCGAGGTGCTTCCTGTAAAGTGGATCCCAGCAAAATCAGGACTTGCAAGGACGGTATCGGTAATCATTCCCGGGTCACCCATCACCATATTGATCACTCCATCTGGCAGACCCGCTTCTTTGAAAACTTCCATGATCACCTGGGCAGAATACACCTGATGGTAACTGGGTTTCCAAATCACGGTATTTCCCATCAGGGCAGCGCTCGAGGGAAGGTTTCCGGCTATAGCTGTAAAATTAAAGGGGGTGATCGCATACACAAAGCCCTCTAAAGGGCGGTATTCCATTCGGTTCCAAACTCCAGGGGAAGATTCCGGCTGATCTTCATAGATCCGGGCCATATATTCCACATTGAAGGTCAGAAAATCAATCAATTCACAGGCAGCGTCAATTTCAGCCTGAAAAATGGTTTTTGACTGCGCGATCATAGTTGCGGCATTGATCCTGGCCCTGTACGGTCCGGCAATTAAATCGGCAGCTTTAAGAAAAATGGCAGCGCGCTGCTCCCATTCCATATCTGCCCATTGTTTTCTTGCCTCCAGGGCTGCGGCAATGGCTTGCTCTATATGCTTCTTTTCCGCCCTGTGAAATACTCCTAGATCGTGTTTGTGGTCATGTGGAGGGTGCATCGTGGCGGTGTCCCCTGTCTTTATTTCTTCTGAGCCTATATATAAAGGCACGTCCATTTTTGTATTGAACATATCTTTGTAAGTGAGTAACACTTCCTCCCGTTCAGGTGTTCCCGGAGCATATGATTTTATTGGTTCATTGACCGCTGTTGGCACTTGAAAAAATCCTTTTCCCATAATTATTTATTTTGTTTTTATGATTTCAAATTAACGTTCGTAAAGGTAAAAAAATTTAACCGACTTTCCCTGACCAGTTTACCTGCAATTCCCCATATAATTTATTTTTGTAAGTTGCGATCCCTACAAGAGACTTATCAAATATGTGTACAGTTACTTTAATTCCAAGCTCATCTTTTGACAAAGGTTTTGTGTTAACTTCCAACCGGGATGAGGCGGCCCAAAGGGAAGCTATCGCGCCGGAATTTTATACCCATAAGGGGGTAGAGATGCTGTATCCAAAAGATACGGCTGCCGGGGGGACCTGGATTGGGATTAGCCAGTACAAAAGGTTGATCTGTCTTCTCAACGGCGAATTTGAAAATCATATAAAAAATAAATCCTACCGAAAGAGCAGGGGAGTGGTGGTAAAGGATCTCTTGGCCTGTGAAAATATTGATGAAGCGATTTCGGAATATGATCTGGATCATATTGAACCCTTCACCATCATTTTAGTAGATTGGAAGGAACGCCTGAGGTTTGTGGAATTTGTTTGGGATGCAAAGCAAAAACATATTAAAGAATTAGAATTAAAAAACCACCTCTGGTCCTCTTCGCCATTATATACAACGGAGATGAAAAGGCAGCGGGCACAATGGTTTTTGGATTTTCAAGGTAAAAATGAACTCTGTCCGGAAAATTTACTGGAGTTTCACAAATCAGCCGGGGTTGGCGATAAAAATATAGCCCTGGTGATGGACAGGGGGTATGTCAAAACCCAGAGCATTACCCAAATTGTAAATTCTTCAGAAGGAACCACAATGAGCTATGAAGATCTTAGGAGTGGTAAAATTTCAGAAACTACTGTTAAGGTATAGTAAAAGATTTGGGTTAATTTAAAGCAAAGGTGGCGCTCAATTTAAAGGAAGGAATGGTGACCTTAAATTTTTTGGTGGATGTAAAGTTGACCATATGGTAATATCCACTCATAGCCCCAAAGGGAGATGTGAGCAAACATCCACTGTTATAAGTATAGGATTCCCCCGGTTTTAATACTGGCTTTTTTCCAACAACCCCTTCTCCCTGCACAATTTCAGTTTTGTTCAGCGCGTCTTTAATTTGCCAAAAGCGGGAGCTCAGCTGCACAGAATCCTTGCTTTGATTTTCAATGGAAATCCTGTAGCCAAAGGCGAAGTGTATTTTATAGTTCTTATAAAATGTGCCTTCGAAGTTGGTTTCTATCGAAATTTTAATACCGCTGGTGACCTGTTGTATCATAATTAATAAACTGCAAAAGAAGCAATGAGTGAAAATAGAGATGCCATCACAGCTAAAATAAGAAAAATTCCATTTAAAATCACAAATTTAACAAGAGTTTTAAATCTGCCCTGTCCGTAGAAATTTTTCAAGGCTTTATAAAGGTAAAAAAGGAAAAGCAGGGTAAGCATTCCAAAGACAGAATCCCAGTTAAAGAGTTGACTTATTAGTAAGGAAATTCCCATTAGCACAAAGAATATAGTTTGCACATGGAAGGTAAAAATGAGATGTTCCATATAATTAAAAGGCCTTCTCCAATATAACAACCAAATGAAAAGCGCGAAAACAGGCAGATAAAAGAATATTATTAAAGGCAATTTATTTATAAAATACCCTACAAAAATTTCGGGATTTTTTTGAAAGCTATTCCAGTCGACCACTTTTTTATACACCCATCGGTTGAATCTGGAAGTGGAATGATGTAAACTGTCTAAAGCCATAATAGGTTTAGAAATGGCAGTTTCATTATAGAAGTTGTCATAAAGATCAAATTGCCTCTCAAAGGCGGATGAGAACGAGAGGCTGTCCAGATTTTTCTGTGAAATATAAAAATCATTATAGGTTTTTACCGATTTTAGCTGCTGTTTTGCTATAAGGGTATCTAATGGCACATGCTCTATTGCCGGAACATTCTTTAGATCAGATCTCAAGGCCTCGAGATCTTCCGGGCTCACCTCCTGAAAAATCTTGGAGTTAGCATTGCTGGCACTTCCCATATTTACCATGTTATTGGAAAACCCCCAGATGATAAAGAAAATGATTGAGACGCTTAAGTAAAACCGAAACGGGTTGGCATACCCCTCACGTTTACCCTGTATATAATCCTTGGAGATTTTCCCCGGATGGAATAACATGGCGTTCAAGGTTCTTCTGAAGCGGGAATCATAGGCGAAAAAATTCGAAAAAAATTCCTTAAAAAAATCTGTAAAAGAGAGTTTTTTGGTGCTGTTGAGTTGTCCGCAATTTGGACAATATCTATCACTAACATCCAGTGGATGTCCGCAATTTAAACAACTGGTCCCGCGATATCTAATCAAAGATCGAATCCTGTTCACAGCCTGGGAAATATTAATTTGAAATGTATGGTTTTAACTAAACTTCCATTAAAGTTAAGAATAATTATCCTTATTTTAAAAAATGCAAATGTGAAAAATTTACGATTATGGTTTTACACAATTTGTGTCCCGGTGAAGGAAAGTACCAGGGCATATTTCCAGGTTTACCAGGGAAGGTAGGATTGAGCTCTCCGGGAGAGTCAATCCCATTATTGGCAATTTTCTCACAATGTGAGATTAAGATTTTAAAATAACTGCAGGATTGTTGTTTTGACCTTTTTTAAAATGGGTACTTCCTAATTTTAACTAAATCTTCAACAGCTTTGATGATCAGATTATATTAGCCATTCAATTGTTTATTTGTTTTTATAGATTCAAGATGTTTTTTAGGGTCAAAATCGTGCGCAATTCCGCTTTCAATCCCTTCTTTAATTGCATTTCTTAGGACTGCAGCTTTGTTTTCTTCTTCCTCTAATAGCCTTAATCCTGCACGAATAACCTCACTTACATTTTTAAACCGTCCTTCACTTATTCTGCTTTGAACGAATTGCTCAAAATAATTTCCGAGTGATATTGAAGTGTTTTTGCTCAACTTAATGTTATTTGTTTTAAATATACCAAAAATTGGTATAACAGCAAAATTCTATAAAGAGCATTCTCAGGAAATATTTAAATCCAGAGCTTTCATTTTTCTGAAAAGGTTGATGAATTTTGTGGCAAATATTTAGTTGGTTAAAATTTTATCAGGTATTCCTTGACCTTAGGAAATAATGCTGAAGGTAAAAGACATGGTTTAGCAGACTCAAAGAGAACCCAAATTTTTTGAAAACCGCAGGGTTTTATTTAGAAAAATTCCCAGTCAAAATAAGGAAATACAAACAGGAAAATAAAAAAGCATTGGCGCTCTAAACTGATATAGATGCCACTGACAAGAAATTGATTCGATGGCTACTACTTTGTATATGTATTGAGAGTGGATGAAATCAAAATAATTGAAAATTCCTGACATTAATTTGATGGCAATATATTGCATCACAAAATTATGAACAATTTAGAAATCAGCCCAAAACGTTTATCTGTTTTCTTTGGTCTGTTTAAAACAATTAATTGGTAATATTTATAGAATTGGTACTTCCAAATCCTATGATCTTATCATAGCGCGAACCCAGATCCCTGTAGTAAACCAGCACCTGGTATTCATTTTCGGTTTTATCAAAATTTCCGCTGAAATAGCCTTGGTCAATGGAGCCGTCTTTTCTTAAAAGCACATATTTATAGTTGTAGAAGCCTTGTTTAAATAATTGAGCGTTTTCATATAATCCCGATACTTTGTTGTAGGACATCAGGGTAGAGGCCTCCAATTCAAAATTATTGAAGGCTCCGTAGATATGAATTTCATCCCCCTCCAGAGGATCAAAATTTTGAAGGCTGAAATGGGTCCAGATATAGTCGGCCTCAATACTGGAGTTGGTTCCCTGCAAAGTTCGAACTACAAACGCTCCGTTTATATCCGGATTGTAAGTATAAGGTTCAGTGTCTCTGGAGCGGTCTGTAAATAAGTAATGGTGGTAGAGCTGCAGCAATTCAATCCTGTTGATGCTTATGGTAGAGGAACGGACTTCTTTACTGTCAAAATATAAATACTCGTTTCCTGCCCAAAATGCAGTTTGTTGATCATATTTGTAAATGAGTTGATTGCCAATGGTGTATTGAGGTTTGGTATCTTTTATGGCAGTTTTTAAATTGTGGTTTTGTAGAATGACGGTTTTTACCGTTTGGTCCGGATTTCGCAACAACAAATCCGGGGAATCAACGATGAAATTCACCACCTGTTTGGTGTTGATATTTTTGAGATCCCTGGATCTTTTTATTTTGACTTCCACCTGGGTGAGAGGTTGAAAAACCATAAATTTTCGGGAAAATACCAGTTCCTTGTTGCTGTTGAAAACTTTTAACATAAAATTTCCACTAACCTTAAGGCCCTTGGTATCGGAATTAGGGATCGTTAATTTATAATGGGAATAAGGCTGAAGGGTGTTGAAGGAATTTGTGATATTGTAGATCCGCGTATCATCAAATCCTTCCAGATATTCGGATTTCACTAATTCAGATGGGCTCCAGTTATAATTATAATGACTTATTGAATAATAATAATCGGCTTCATCCCCGATGATGTCATCAAATTCCAAGCTTAGATTTTCTCCTAATTGAACTATTGGATTTCCGGAACTATTGGAATTCCCTGTAAAAATAATGCTTCTGATATAGTTTGGGGCAAGGGTTTCCACCTGAATCTGACTAAAGATGCAGCCTGTCCAAAAAACAACTATCAATATGGCCATGTTTTTCATCAATTTTAAATATTTTTAATTCTCAAATACAAATTTTATTCCCTTAATTCTAAACCACTTGCCGGGCTAAGAAAAAGCTAAAAAATATATAGGTTCATTGGAAATTATAGGGTTAAAATTAGTAAATTCGCACAATTAAAAAAAATAATTAAATATACTCCATCCTATGTCAAAAGACATTCGAATTAAAAGAGGACTCACTCTAAAATTAAAAGGGGAGGCGGAAAAACAAATTGTCAAGGCCCCAAGGTCCGGGTCCTACGCCATCAAACCCACAGATTTTCACACAATAATTCCAAAGATGGTTGTTAAAGAAGGCGAAAAACTTCTTGCCGGGGATGTGCTCTTCTTTTCAAAATATTGCGAGGATCTCAAATTCACTTCTCCTGTAAGTGGAACTCTTTTGGAAATAAAACGTGCTGAAAAACGCAAGATCATCGAGGTGATCGTCGAGCCCGACTCAACCGATTCCTACAAAAACTTCGGAAAAATGAATGCGGCAACAGCCCAGGCCGATTCTGTAAAAAACAAAATAATGGAAAGTGGCTGTGGCGCCTTTATCAGGCAAAGGCCTTATGATATTGTGGCCGACCCTGGGGATACTCCCAAGGCTATCTTTATTTCAGCTGTAAGCACAGCGCCACTGGCAGCCGATCTGGGTTTTATTTTAAAGGATAAAGTAGCCGCTTTTCAGGAGGGGATCTACGCGCTTCAAAAATTAACTCCGGGAAAAGTGCATCTTTCAGTAGATAAAAGTGCTTCCGAGGTATTGAAAAACATCAAAGGCGCAGAAATTCACAATGTTTCAGGACCGCATCCCGCAGGAAATGTAGGGGTTCAAATCCACAAAATTGACCCTGTCAATCAGGGGGATAGAGTTTGGACT
>JBGSWA010000056.1:0-5066 GCA_041752645.1 Gillisia sp.
CTTATCCCGGCTGTTCCCGATAATAATAGCTTTATTTTCTTTAGATTGTATAAAATTTACCAATAAACCATTCGTAATTTTAGCTTCAGAAAAATTTTCTAAATCCATTGTTATCTCCTGTGCCCAAGCCTCTATCCCGTGGCTTAAAAGCAATAAAAAAAGCAACTTTTTCATTTTAATTATAATAATATTTTCTGTAATATATATTTATAAAATTTTAAATTTAAAAAATACCTAAACTGTTGAAGGATTTAAAACCCAGGAAAGAAAAAAGATTATAAATTTTTAAATCTCTAAATTCCAACATCATAATTTTAAATTAACTCAATTTTAATTAATTTGCCCCTTTATATCTTCCCTTAACTCAATGTATTTGTCCTTAACACAGGGTTGGTATTTTATTAGGTACTATTCCCCTATTTTAATTAGATTTAAAAAAACCTAATCTTCCTCTACAGCTTCCTTACTTCCCAATAAATTAAAATCCAAATGTCTTTTTAATAAATCAGCATTTTTTACATTAATATAAACCTCATCACCCAACTGATATATATTATGTGTTTTTCTACCCACTATTGCATACTGATCTATATCAAATTCATAATGATCGTCCTTTATATCCCTAAGCCGCACCATTCCTTCGCATTTATTATCAATAATTTCAACATAAATTCCCCACTCTGTAACTCCGGAAATAACACCTAAAAAGTCCTGTTCCTGATGATCCAGCATATATTTTACCTGCATGTATTTTATGGAATCTCTTTCAGCATTTGTCGAAAGACTTTCCATTTCACTACTGTGACGGCATTTTTCTTCGTATTCATCTTCTTTTGCAGAAGGTTTTTCATTTAAATATTCCTGCAATAACCTATGTGTCATTACATCCGGATATCGCCGTATAGGAGAGGTAAAATGTGAATAATAGTCGAAGGCAAGTCCGTAATGACCTATATTTTTTGTACTGTAATAGGCCTTACTCATTGTACGGATGGTGAGAGTATCAACCAAATTTTGTTCTTTGGTGCCCTGTACTTGCGACAATAAATTATTCAAGGAGGAGGTAACAGATTTTCTGTCCCTCAAGTCAATTTTATATCCGAATTTTGATACAACAGTTTGCAGGGTTGCGAGTTTTGTGTCATCCGGTTCAGCATGGCAACGATAAACGAAGGTTTTCTTAGGGGATTTTTTTCCAATAAACTCAGCTACCTTTTTATTAGCCAGGAGCATAAATTCCTCTATCAATTTATTAGCTTCTTCTGAGGTTTTAAAATAAACACCCACGGGTTCATTTTCTTCGTTAAGATTAAATTTAACCTCTACTTTATCAAAGGAAATAGCTCCTTCCTTTAAGCGCCTTGACCTCATTTTCTTTGCCAATTCATTTAGGGTGGATACAGCAAATACAATTTCCTCACTAACGGTGTATGCCTTATCTTCTATGGCTATTTCTGCCGGGATATCCCCCCTATTTGTCTCAATAATGTATTGTGCCTCTTCATATGCAAACCTTGAATCAGACAGGGTAACTGTTTTTCCAAACCACTGATGTATTACATGACCTTTTCTATCAATCTCAAAAATTGCCGAAAAAGTATATTTTTCCTCATTTGGTCTCAGGGAACAGGCGTTGTTGGAAAGAATTTCAGGAAGCATTGGTACCACACGATCTACAAGATATATAGAGGTAGCTCGTTCGTAAGCTTCATCGTCTAAAATAGTTCCGGGTTTTACATAATGTGAAACATCCGCGATATGAATTCCAATTTCAAAATTTCCGTTCTCTAGTTTTTTAAAACTCAAGGCATCATCAAAATCCTTTGCATCTTTAGGATCAATAGTAAAGGTTAAAACATCCCTTAAGTCCCTTCTTTTTTTTATTTCAGAATCAAGAATGCTCGTATTTATCTGATTTGCAAAATCCTCCACCTCTTTAGGAAATTCATGCGGCAGCCCATATTGTGCCAATATTGCATGCATTTCAGTGTGATGCTCCCCCGGTTTTCCTAAAACCTGTTTAATGGAACCAAAAGGAGAATCTGCTTTCTCTGGCCATTCTTCCAAAATAACAACCACTTTATCTCCATCCTGTGCATCGAGCATTTTGTTTTTTTGAACAAAAATATCTGTATACATCTTAGGATCCGAAATGGCAACAAATCCAAAATTTTTCTGAAGTTGCAATATTCCAACAAATTCGGTCCGTTTACGCTTGATTATTCGAACAACTTCTCCTTCGGATTTTCTTTTTTTGCGTTTGTTATAAATATAAATTTCAACTTCATCCCCATCCAAAGCCTTGTTTAAAGCATTTTCGGGAATAAATACATCTTCCTCCAATTCCGGAACTACCACGTACCCAAAACCTTTCGTAGTCATATCCAAAGTACCCTGATAATATTCTAAATTGGCTACAATTTTAAATTTACCGGGGCTCTCTTCTGAAATTTGTTTTTTAGCTGCAAGTTGGGCTAAATTTCTTATAATCCGATTGCGCGCATTAGCATCGTTCACTCCTAATTTAGCGGATATTTCCTTATAATTAAAAGGGGTTGTAGGAAATTTTCTCAAAATATCCATAATGCTCTTTGAGAGATTTCCCTTATCACCGGAATTCTTCTTCTTATCTGTCTTTTTCGTCATATTTTAAAATAAACCCCAAAATTACAGTTAAAATGTGACTTTAAATAAATATGTAACTAAAGTTTTGTTAAGTCTGTTTAACCACTCTAAAATTAAATTTAAACTGATTAACAATAAGTTAAGCTAAAAATAAATTTAAAAAATTTTTAAATCTATTAAAAAATTCCTAAATTTAGTTTAGCAACTCTTCTAAAATTCCCCCTCGATTTAGAATAAAAAGGGGTGAAAAGTGAAAAAATTTTTTAAAATATGGATCGTGTTTTTTTTGATTTTCATTTTGGGAATTATTGGCGTTGTGGCATCTATAAATAAAACCCTCAATAAAAATACGCTACAAGAATTCCATAACCCTACCTATTCAGAAGTCCTTGATTCCACCTCCTTCCCAGGTTAATTTTCTTATGAATTTTTTAGTTTAGGAAATCCCTTTATTCGTAATTTAAAAAACCTAATAATTAAAATTCAGTTGGTTTTTTTTTTTATAAATATCTGTAATTGATATATTTACATAATTTTTTCTGATAACTGGATTTTTTCTAACATCCATACAAAACTTTTTTAAAAATTCAATAAAGAGAAAGAACTACCTTTTTATAAGATTAAAAAATACCTCAAGGCTCAAAAACTAATTAGAGTTATTAACACATATTATATTATTTACTTTTAAAAATTTAATTAAAGATTTTAAATGATTGTTATTATAGTCTGTTAATTTGTAGCATAACTTTTCTGTTTAAATTTTGCTTTTTTCATTGCCAACAAATGAAAAACAGTTATTAACAAAATAATGAATTTTTAAACCTCTGATATTAACCTTAATTTAAAAATTTATTAACAGTTGTTAGTAAAAAGAAAATAATCCAAAAGTTAAAATTTTTTAAACCTTGAGATGTTTACAACCATCTTTTTATTAATGATAAGTTTTATAAAAGTTCACTACTTATAATTTGATTTATTCATTTAAAATAATCACTTAGAATTATAATTATATTTTCCTAATTAGGTTGTTATAAACTCATAAAAGGTTATTCACAATTTAGGGTGTATTATAACTAACTAAAAATTAATGGAATATATATATTAATTAACCGAGCTAATAATTCTTGTTAACAAGCCATTTTTTATCTTTGTTTCAACTTAAAAACGAAAGTTATGATAATTGCAATTGGAAATGATCACGCCGGGACTCAATACAAATACGCTGTCATTGCATTTTTGGAAAGCCAGGGTATAGAAGTGGTCAATTATGGAACAGATTATGAAGAAAGTGTAGATTACCCCGATTTTGTACATCCTGTTGCCTCTGATGTGGAAGCAGATAAGGTGAATTTTGGAATTATTATTTGCGGTAGCGGAAATGGTGCTTCTATGACAGCTAACAAACATCAGGGAGTGCGTGCTGCTTTATGCTGGACCAAGGAAATTGTGGAGTTGGCAAGACAGCACAACAATGCTAATATTTTGAGTATTCCTGCAAGATATGTTTCCCTGCCACAGGCAATAGATATGGTAGATACTTTCTTGAAATCGGGATTTGAAGGTGGCCGTCATCAAAATCGGGTTAAAAAAATAGCAGTTTGTAAATAAATGGGACACAATCATCCTCACCATCAACTTTCCACTGCGATAAGTGGAAAAAACCTATTAATCTCCATTATTTTAAATATTGCAATTACCATTGCACAGGTAATAGGAGGTTTTCTAAGTGGAAGTTTAGCTTTGCTTTCAGACGCGTTGCACAATTTTAGTGATGTTATTTCCCTTATTGTAAGTTATGTGGCAAATATTCTTGTTAAAAAGGATGCCTCATTAAACAGAACGTTTGGATATAAAAGAGCCGAGATTATCGCTGCTTTTGTAAATTCATCAGCACTTATAGTCATTGGCATTTTATTGATAATAGAGGCCGTTAAACGTTTTCAAAATCCCCTGAAAATAGATTCAAACCTGGTGATTTGGCTTTCCTTGGTAGCAATAATAGGGAATGGATTCAGCGTCTTATTATTAAAAAAGGACAGTAAGGCAAATATGAATATGCGATCTGCTTATCTGCATTTATTTACTGATATGATGGCATCTGTTGCTGTATTATTAGGGGGCCTTTTAATGAAATTTTATCAGATTTTTTGGGTAGACAGCCTGCTGACCTTTGCAATTGCGGTCTATTTAATTGTGATGGGATATGACCTATTAAAATCTTCAACCCGCGTTCTTATGCTTTTCACCCCTACAAATGTTGCCCTGGAAGACATCGCAAGGAAAATATCGGATCTTTCTGAAATTGACAATGTGCATCACCTCCATGTTTGGCAACTTAACGAAGAGGAAACACATCTGGAGGCGCACATCGATTTTAATAACGATATTTCACTCTCCCAATTTGATATATTGATAGATCAGATAAAGGAATTGGTTCATGA
>JBGSWA010000057.1:0-9930 GCA_041752645.1 Gillisia sp.
TTTTTCACTAAGTGCTATTTTTTGCTCAAATTTTTTACGTTCGGTTATATTAATACCGTACCCAATCACCTGTAACAAATTTCCCTCTGCATCAAAAATGGGATACAGATTGCGCAAATTGCTTTCAAAATTACCATGGGCATCTATTTTATCCTCCTCCCAGGATACGATTTTCTTATTGGTAATCGCATCTTCCCACTTTTTATTTCTTTCGATCAGATTTTCTTTAGGGAAGTTCCTGTATTCAAAATATTCTTCATCATTTTTTCCAATGATCCATTTGCGTACCTCCTCGCTTTTTATGGCAATAGGATTTAAGAAAAGGTATCTGTGATCCGGGTCAAAAATGGCAATATCAGAGGGGATGTTATTCAGAATACCCTCGTAGAAAAGTCTTTGTTTTTCAAGGGCTATGGCAGTATTGGCACTATCGGTTACATCAGTATACACCCACAGAGTACCAATAAAGGATCCCTCATCCTGTTGAATGGGAATAAAGTCACGGGATAGTATACGTCCGTCTTTCAGGGGTAATATTTCCCCTAGCTTTAAATTTTTATTAGTAAGATTTTCATGGATCGATTGCAAAAATACATCTGGCTCTGCAAAAAGAGTTTTCGATAAATCTGCAGAATGGCTGCAATCCATCCCAATTAATTTTTCCGGAGTTTCTGCAATTCCAAACATTTTGCAGAATTGATTATTTGTAATCAATAACTTCCTTTCGTTATCCTCAAGTAAAATGGCGGATTGAAGATTAGAGATCAGACTTGTTAATCTTGTAGCTGAAGCTTTAAGTTCCAGTTCTGTTTTTTTGGAATTATCAATGCTTGAATATGTGCCCGCTATATGAGCAACAGACCCACCCGGGTTGTAGTCAGATAAGATACCCCGATCGAGTATCCAGATATATTCTCCGTTCTTTTGCCGTACCCTGTATTCAAGACTATGGTTATGTATATGGCCTGATTGATAATCGTGAAGGACTTTTTCTAAGGGAATTTTATCTTCGGGATGTATGAAATCCAATGCATTTGTAAACGGCAGAAAAGAATCGTCAGCATTGTATCCCAGCAATTTTTTAAGTGCTTTGGAGTAAAAGGCTTTCCCGGTTTGTAAATTGTATTCCCAAAATCCGTCCCCGGAGCCTTCGAGAGCTGATTGCCAGCGTTGCTCAACCTTACGGAGTGCTTCTTCTGCATTTTTGAGACGGGTGATATCTGAATGTGCACCAATGATTGAGAGGGGAAACCCATTTTCATCTCTTTCAAGAACTACCCCTCTGTCAAGAATCCATATAATATGGCCATCCTTATGTAACATCCGGTATTCAAGACTATGACTTTCGGTGAAGCCTTCGCGGGTTTTTAGGTCGTTGGCTTTCAATAAAGCCCTGTCATCTGGATGAATCCGGCTCCACCAAAGCTCATCTATCTCTTTCTTTGGAGTATCAGTATACCCCAACAGGTCTTCCACTTGTTTTGAAAATGTGGTTATTCCCGTTTTAAAGTCATGCTCCCAAAAATTATCCCCTATTTTTTCCAGAGCTAGTTTAATGCGGTCTTCCCTGAGTATTGAAATATCAGTTGTATGGTTTCTTTCTTCCTTTTGAAATAGAGAGATTGCTGAAAGCGCTCGTTCGCAAACTTCGAGTTTTGCTTCAGCTGCTACCCTGGCAATGCGTTCTTTTTCAAGCGCATCTTTTAATATTTTTATCTCATTGGTTTGCACCGGATAAGGATTGTACTTTATTATATAGCTGTTAATGTTTAAATGGGCTAAAACTGCTTTACTTATTTTACTGTAGAAACTGCGTGTGCCCGAGCTAAGTCAATCTGCGCATAATTACCATAAATTATCCGGAAATATGGTTCTAATTGGGGAGATCGTAGCTATTTATTTTTTTGGATTGTAACATCCTGTAAATTGTTGACTTACCAATATCGAGTTTCTCTGCTACCATTAAAACGTTACTCTGATATTTTTTGAGATAGTGCTTAATGATGTCTTCTTCGTATTCTTTAAGGGTTTTCTCATAAGCAAGCATTTCAAGGGTTGATTCGCCCGGCTGTGTATTCAAATCCGAATCCTCAATGGCATCTCCATTGCAAAGCACCACTGCCAGGTCCATTACTGATTTCAATTCTCTTACATTACCGGGAAAATGATAATTCATTAATTTGGCAATGGCATTCTTACTCAGGCTTTTTTCTTTGATATTATTTTCTTCACAAAAAGTCTGCACAAAATGCCTGGCAAGGATGATGATATCCTGACCGCGCTCCTTGAGAGGCGGGAGGTTAACAGGTAAACCCAAAAGGCGATAGTAAAGGTCTTCACGGAACTTTTTAGCCGCAGCCTCTGCTTTCAGATTTTGGTGGGTAGCAATAATGATCCGAACATCAATCGGGATCTCCTTGTTCCCTCCTAAACGCATGATGGTTCTTTCCTGAAGCGCTCTTAAAAGTTTGGCTTGTAGGCCAAGGTCAAGGTCTGCAATTTCATCCAAAAAAAGGGTTCCTCCGTTAGCTTCTTCAAATTTGCCCAATTTGCGGTTATTGGCACCGGTAAAGGCTCCTTTTTCGTAACCGAATAGTTCGCTTTCAAGCAGTTCATGGGGAATAGCCGCCATATTCACCGCTACAAAAGGCCCGTTTTTTCGGGTACTGTTATAGTGGATTCCTTTTGCAACCAACTCCTTGCCGGTTCCGGTATCTCCGCTTACACTAACTGTAATATTTGTTTGAGAAGCCTTTTCCATCAGTTTAAACACATCCATCATTACCGGACTTTGACCGATAATGCCATGTTGGAAACTGTATTTTTTACCTACCTCACTTTTCAGCGTTGCTACCTCTTCACGAAGATTATACATCTCACGTATATGTATAACTGTATTCCAAAGCCGGTCTGTTGTATCGTCATCTTTTACAATGTAATCAAAAGCTCCTTTTTTAAGGAGGGAAACAGCCACCTTAACCTCTCCCTGTGCCGAAATGATAATAACAGGTACGTCGGGTAGCTGTTCTTTGATTCTTTTTAAAACCTCACCCCCATCCATGCCCGGCATGGCAAAATCCACCGTAATGGCCTGTGGCATTTTGTATAGGTTGGCAAGCATTTCCGGACCGTTTTCGTAACGTTCAACGGTATACTCCTGATTTAACTTTAAATAATGCTCCAAAAGAGTACCATACCAGGGATCATCATCCAAAACAAATATGGTGAAAGTATCAGATTTTTTCATGGAGTGGAATAGTTTAACCGGGTCTTTTTGTAAAATTCTTTTATAGTTTTCTTTTTATTTATTTCCCAAATATAGATTACTTATATCTGAAATTCCCTATTTGGGAATAAAAAATTCACTTTATTTTATTAAAGCCATTGATTATCAGTCAATTTAGATTTTGGCACCGTCTTTGACAATATAAAAAACGAAAATTTTATACCGATAGTATAAACACTATATTCATTATTCCCTTTTGTCATATCACTATGCTAATCCTTAACGAAAATTTTTGCGGACTCGTATTTTTTCTTTAAAAACTCGTAGATCCTCCGCTTCAGGTATTATCTGTTCTGATTCCTGCGTTTCTTCTTTTCTGTAAAATCATAGGGTATTACACAGGAAAAAGAACTTTCATATATTAAGTGTCATAAATTATCGTTTAATCAGTCAAAAGCGTTCCTGATTATGATGCTATTGCTTTACGCATGCTACTTTTTTACGGCTGTACTTGTTTTTTATGCCTTCCTTCCCCTGCTCTCTATGTGGATGGCAGGTGTAAAGGGGAATCCTGAAATTAAAAAATCTGCGGGCGAATCCGTTGCAGATTTTGCCTGTATCATTACCGCCTATGGCGATGCCTCTATTGCCATTCAACAGGTTCATTCGCTGATCAGGCAGTCTTATAGTCATTTTCACATATATATGGTTGGAGATCACTGTAAAGAGCACCCTGATTTTCCGAATCATCCACAACTTTCGGTAATTTACCCGGAGAAATCACTACACAGCAAAATCAAAAGTATCCAGAAAGCCATCGAAGCTTTTAAAAGACCGCATAACTATATTCTGATTTTGGATGCTGATAATCTGTTGCATGTTTCGGCACTTGAAAACATGAATCAAATGGTGGTAAATGGCTGTAAGGCAATACAAGGTCAGCGTACCGCTAAAAACCTGGATACCCCGATTGCTGCACTCGATGCTTTGAGTGAACTCTATTATAATGTTTCCCAGAGATGGGCCCCATATTGCATTGGGTCCTCCGCAACCATTGCCGGTAGTGGCATGGCGATAGAAGCTTCCTTTTTCAGAAATTATGTAAACACCTTACTAGGCGAAGGGGATAAGCTGATTCTTGCAGAAGATAAATTGTTACAAATGATGCTGGTGGAGTCCGGTATTCAGATTGCATATTGCAGAGAGGCTTTGATTTTTGATGAGAAAGTAAGGGAAGGGGCGCAGGTACAGCGGCAACGCACAAGATGGCTTCGTTCCTGGTTTGATCATTGGGGACAAGCGATTAAAATAACCCTCGGCGGGATAAAGAGTGGAAACTGGAATCGGTTTTACTTTGGTTTAATGTTGAGTGTGCCTCCTATGTTTCTACTGGTAGGTGGCCTTCTGGGGCTGGGTTTCGCCGGATTACTGTTTTCAACCGGGTTGTTTTTATTGGCAGCTTCCGGGTTGGGTATTTTTGGGATCGGTTTTCTGTGGGCCCTCTTACTGGCCCCCGCACCACAAGCGGTTTGGAGAGCCATTCCTTTTATTCCGGTTTTTGCCCTGCGGCAATTGCTCGCTATTCTTAAGATCAAAGCAAGCAATAAGGATTTTATGGCCACTACACATACACAAGACTTATCCATTGAAAAAGTATGGAGCCAACGCAAGACAGATTTCCCGTATTTATAATATAAAGCGAATTTTCAAAATAAGAATAATCAATAAAATTCCAATTCTGGTAAAGGCAAGGAAGTACAATCATCGTTTCTCCTTTAGGATTAAAAATAGAAAGGGAAAAACAAAGTCAAAAGATTTAAAAATTTCTCTATTCTTTTAGATTCCCCGCAAGGGAAAAAAGACAGGAGCAGAAAATAAATATGCAGCTAGTTAAATTCATAAAAGGTAATCAAAGGGTAAAAAATCTGGTTCATTGGATGTTAATACCCAAACATCAGGCTCGTCCGCGGGTTTGGGTGAAATGGTTTGTCAATCCTTTTGTACATCATAAGGGAAAGGGTACAGTTATAAGGAGGAGAACCAGAATGGACGTATTGCCCTTTCAACCATTTAGTATAGGGGAACATAGTACCATCGAAGATTTTTCAACAATAAACAATGGAGTAGGTGCTGTTTGCATAGGAAATCATGTACGCATTGGCATGGGTAATGTAATTATTGGGCCTGTTACCATTGGCAATAATGTAATAATGGCTCAAAATATAGTTCTCAGTGGATTGAACCACAGTTATTCTGATGTGGATTCTGCCATTCAATTCCAACCTGTAACAATGCACCCTATAATAATTGAGGAAGATTGCTGGATAGGAGCTAATGCAGTTATTACAGCTGGGGTAACGATAGGGAGACATTCTGTAGTAGCTGGAGGTGCTGTTGTTACAAAATCGGTTCCTCCTTTTAGTGTGGTTGGGGGAAACCCTGCAAAAATTTTAAAAAAATATAATGAAGTTGCTAAAATATGGGAAAGACCTTAGAAGGAGGCAAATGACTCAGCCTACATCTTCAACAATCAGATTTCATCCTGAAATATAGAAAATGATCTGTTAGGAGAAATACTGCAGATTGGATATGGATTTAATAAAGTTATGATTTCATTATATATAAAATGGGAAGGATGATGCAAACAAAGGAAAGTTTTCGAAAATTGCCTCTCGTGTTCATTTCTATGTCACGATGGGATGGAGATATTTCTTCCGCATCGCTTGCGCTTGCAAAAGTGTTCAGCAGAAATAACCCGGTGTATTATATTGACTATCCATATACCGTGGCCGATTTATGGCGTGAACGCAAACAGGATTCTGTAAAACAGCGAATGTCCGCATTGATCTACGGTAAAAACTACTTAAAACAGGTGCCTGGTCAAAATCAAAATTTGCAGGCAGCAACACCAAGAGTAGTTTTGCCTATTAATGCTTTACCGCCAGGAATGTTATATAATCTCGGTACCAAGGTGAACAACTGGATCCTTTCAGGACTAGTAAAAAAAATTCTGCATGCAAATGGATTGAAAGATTTCATTTTTATCAATTCATTTAATCCTTTTTATTTACAAGATATAAATCTTTATTTAAATCCGCAGTTAAGTGTTTATCATAGTCGTGATGCTATAGAAGAAGTACCCGGTCATGGATTGTATCGGGAAATTGAATGTGTTCTGAATTATGATTTTTCTATGGCCACCTCCCAACAACTTTGCCGGAATATTTCAAATCGAAGCGGAAAGGAAGTTCATTATTTTCCTAATGGGGGGGATGCTCAATTGTTTAGAAAAGCAATAGAAGAAAAGTTACCGCAACCAGTCGAATTACAATCTATTAAAACCCCTATTATAGGATATACAGGAGCTATTTGTCAGCGGATAGATTATGAACTCGTTGTTGCTATTGCAAAAAAGCATAGTGATAAAACAATTGTAATGGTTGGACCTAGAAGGGATAAACAACACACAGACATCAACCTTGATGAAATTTCTAACATCGTATTTACTGGGCCGAAGAAGATTGAAGAATTGCCAGCCTATCTACAGTATTTTGATTGTACAATTTTGCCTTTTAAATACAATAATTTAACAGCTGGTATTTACCCACTAAAGATAAATGAGTATTTGGCAGCCGGAAGAACAGTAGTTACTACTGATTTTTCGCAAGATGTAAACGGGTTTAAAGATTCGGTTTATTTGGCTAAATCGCATGAGGAATTTATTGATATGATAAGCATTGCCATTAAAGATTATGATACTGAAAAGCAGAAGCTAAGATTGAGTGTTGCTTTATCAAATACCTGGGAAATTCGGGTTGAAAGATTTTGGGATCTTGCATGGAATCAGTATCAATTAAAAAAATAATAGGATTCATTATGGAAATTTTATTTTGGATTTGCCTGGGTATTGTAACCTATGCCTATGTAGGATATGGGGTAATCATCACCTTGCTGGTAAAGCTATTTCGTAGAAAGAAAAATACCGATGTATGGGATGAAGGCAAAGCTCCTTTTGTTTCACTGATTGTACCCTGCTTTAATGAAGGACCTCAATTGCTGGATAAAGTGCACAATACGCTTGCATTACAGTACCCGGAAGGGAAGATGGAGATCATTTTTATTTGTGATGGAACAAGTGATGGATCAGAGAAAATTCCGATGCAATTCCCTCAAATAAAAACGATGTACAGCGGGGAGCGAAAGGGTAAACTCGCTGCCATGAAAAGAGCGGTTAATGAAAGCACCGGCGAGATCCTTGTTTTTTGCGATGCCAACACGGTATTGAATCCGGAAGCAGTCCAGCTTTTAGTTATTCCTTATGCAGATGTTAAGGTAGGGGCTGTTACCGGTGAAAAATGCATTCTTGGGGAGGACGATAACAGTGCAAGCACAGCGGGCGAAGGGCTCTATTGGAAATATGAATCCTTTTTGAAGAAAATGGATAGCGACTGGAACACCCTGGTAGGCGGTGCCGGAGAGCTTATGACCTATCGGAAATCCCTTTTTCAGTTTTTACCTGATGATACTATTCTGGATGATTTTATGTTGACCATGCGTATAGCTGAACAGGGGTATCAGGTAAAATATATACCGGAAGCAAGAGCATCAGAATATGCATCTGCCAATGTAGCCGAAGAAATGAAACGCAAGATCAGAATAGCCGCCGGTGGCTGGCAAAGCATTTCCCGTTTACCCAAAGCCATCAATCCTTTTCACGATTTTAATCTCTTTTTTCAATATGTAAGTCATCGGGTGCTCCGTTGGGTAGTAGCACCTTTTTGTCTGGCTATTCTTTTTGTAATTAATCACTTCCTGGTATTCACCGAGCCCGGCTTGACTTTCAAAATTTTGTTGGTGGGTCAGTATGCCTTCTACCTGCTTGCCATGAGCGGACATTTCATGCAGGGCCGATCCGTAAATATTAAGGGCTTTTTTGTTCCCTACTATTTTTACATAATGAACTATTGCGCATTATTAGGTTTTAGCCGGTTTATGAAGAATTCTCAGGCTGCCACCTGGGAGCGGGCAAAAAGGGCTAATGAAGCCTGAATCTGATTTACGAATCAGGTATAATACAAAAGGGCCGGTAGCTTTTTCAGAAGACTACCGGCACTTATAAATTATTCTAAATTTTTTTAATCTCGGCCAAATTTCAACATAATCTCTCCCAAAAGATACTAGGAATACAAGTTCTTGGTCCTAACTACTTTTTGAAATATCCTTATGGATTTTTTAATACGGAATATAAAAAGCTAGAATACAAAAGATATTTCAGTTTAAAAATGAAAACAATGACCTATCTAACAGGAATTCGTTTATTAATACCCTGTAAAACAAAAGCAAGTAGCCACGAAAAAATTACTAAAAGGGGAACTACCCAAAAGTCATAAGTTAAACCATGTTGGTTTTGAAAGAGTTGAAAAAGGCTAAAACCTACATAATGTACTAAATAAAACTCATAGGACAAACCTCCTGAACGAATAAAAAATTCTTGAATTGGTGTTAGGAACTTCAACTTACCTAATGAATAATAAAACATCAATGTAAATGAAGTTATAGCAACAAAGGCTGGCAAATCATTGAGTAAACGGCCTGTTTGGCCAAGTTTCAAAGTAAAAATAGCCATACCACCTAACCCTGCTATCCATAAGAAAATATATTTTGGAATTGATAGGGTAAATAATCGGGTGTCATTTTTTAATCCTAGAGCTACTCCTAAGGCAAATTCCCACAAATAGGTTAAAAAGAAGCTATTCCATGGCCGTTCGTATGCATGACCCGAATTAACAACCCATAAAATATAGCTAATTGATACAAGTAAAGTAGTTATTACAACAAAGATGGGCTTTAATCGCTTCATTAGGTTAATGAGAATAGGAAAAAATAAATACAATTGTACCAGCGTTGACATAAACCAAAGATGAAAACCAAAGCTTCCAATCGATTGATTAGAAAACATCTTATACAAAAAAATATGGGCCAAATAATCTTTCCAACCATTCTCCGCATACAATGGTAAAAAGATATTGACCAGAAAAATTAATGTAACAAAAACAAAATATGGAATAAGAACCTTAGAAAATCTCCTTCGGTAAAAATCAATTGCAGACGAATACTTTGACATTCCCAACCCATAACCACTCAGGAAAAAAAAGAGATGAATACCCGTGCCACCAAAACTAATTGCTAAGTCGAAAAATCGATTACCTCCTAAAGGAAGAAGATAATGGTAAAGTGCGATACCTAAAATTGCAAAAGCTTTTGCAAAGTCGATAAACGGTAGGCGAGTTTTCATAAGGTTCTTAAATGTTTAGTTTCCAAATGAGGACAATAATTATAATTAAAACTATTCATATACATTTTTACTAATCATTCATAAAACAAAATATAGAATTCAAAATATTTAGAAAGACATAAATTCAAAAAATACTTAATATTTTATAAGATTTTTATACCTCAGAAAAATGATTGTTATTTCAAAATTAACAAGATGATCATTTTTCAAAGCATAAATCCGTGTATTAATCAACAAAAACTACTTTCTAAACAATTTTCCCCAAATAAAACGATAGGAGGCAGCCAATTGTAAAAGAGGGGCTTTCCATCTAATCTTAAGAATTCGTGATAATATCCATAACTTGATAACGACAGACAAAAAAAGACTAATTACAATGGCATAAGCAGCACCAAGAAGCCCGAAAATT
>JBGSWA010000058.1:0-6605 GCA_041752645.1 Gillisia sp.
GCTTGAAGAAAATGCCCCAGATAATAAAGTCTGCAAAAGGGCGGTCATTGTCGGTGGCGGATTGATAGGCATAGAAATGGCCGAAATGCTTCGAACCAGGGATATTCCGGTCACATTTCTGGTAAGGGAAGCCAGCTTTTGGGATATTGTACTACCTCCGGGAGAATCGGACCTCATCAACAGGCATATTCGTGAGCATCATATTGACCTGCGATTAAATGCAAATTTAAAAGAAATTCTCGCAGATGAAAACGGAAGGGCCAGAGCTGTTGTTTTGGCAGAAACCGGCGAGGAAATTGAATGTTCCGTAGTAGGGCTTACTCCCGGGGTTTCCCCGAATATAAAATTCCTTGAAGGCTCTGGAATAGAGCTTGGCCGCGGCGTGAAAGTGAACAGGAACCTGGAAACAAATTTTAAAAATATTTATGCCATAGGCGATTGTGCCGAACAGCACGAAGCCATTGGGAACAGAAGGCCAATTGAAGCTGTATGGTACACCGCCAGAATGATGGGGGAAGTAGTTGCCCAAACTATTTGCGATAATCCAATGAAATACAACCCCGGAAACTGGTTTAATTCTGCCAAATTCCTGGATATAGAATATCAAACCTATGGATGGGTATTCCCGGAGCCGGGAGATGGTGAATCTCATTTTTATTGGGAACACAAAAACGGGAAAAAGTGCATCACTATCAGCTATGAAAAGGCGAGCCGAAAATTTATAGGTATCAATAATTTTGGGATCCGGATGCGTCACGAGGTTTTTGACCGTTGGTTAAATGAAGAAAAAAGCGTGGATCATGTTATGGAAAATCTTAGGGAGGCCAATTTTGATCCCGAATTTTATGACAGGCACGAAGAAGAAATACGAAATAGTTTTAAACAGACCCCAAAACAAAAAACATGAGCAAGCTCGAACACAATATGTCATTGACCGGGGATGTGCCAAAATCCTTGGGACTTTCGCAAAAATTAGCCGCAGTATTAGGAATTGCAGGACTTTTCATTTTAGTCCTGGCTGGTTTCAACACCAATTTCCCTAATAAAACCTTGTGGTTGACCATTTCGCTTTCTGCCATAGCAATTGGAATAATTTGGTATTCCTATACCATCTATGCAGGCAAGACCGAAGGTATTAAAAATGACGGGGTATGGCATAAATCTATTACGAACCAAGGCGTGCCAGCCTGGGCGATTGGAATTATTTTGACTGGTTTCTACATTGTTTTGTATTTCTATCCAAAGTATCTGGGCTTAAATTCTGAAGGTGACAATACGGGCGTAATCTCATTTTTTGATCCGTTGAGTAAATTATTGAGCGGAAACCCGGCCAGCCAATGGTTTGTGTATGGAACCCTTTACACCGTTGCAATCTTGGCTTTCGGGGTTAAATTTTTATGGAAATACCGCCACAACAACTATGAAAAATTGCGAACTTTTTCGGTGATGTTTTTTCAACTGGGCTTCGCGTTTCTCATCCCCGAATTTATGTCGAGGCTGAACAGTGAAACCTTTTCATTGCCTTATTACGATCTAAAAAGCATTTGGCCACTCAATTATTACAATTTTGAACAATATCGGGTAGACCAATTTATAAGTGCGGGCAGCATTGGTATGGCCATGCTTATTTTTGGGGTGCTTTCCATCTTTGTAATTACACCAATTCTAACCTACAAGTATGGAAAACGCTGGTATTGCTCCTGGGTTTGCGGTTGCGGTGGATTGGCAGAAACCGCGGGAGATTCATTCAGACATCTTAGTGACAAGAAGCAATCTGCCTGGAAAATTGAGCGTTGGGTGGTTCACAGCGTAGTTGTTTTTGTGGTACTAATGACCACAGCTGTTATTTTCTCTTATTTGGGTGACGATTCAAAAAATTATTGGTTAACCCGTGATGCATTTTTGATTGGTGTAGCAATGCTGCTCACCGCCGTTTTTGCACTTGTAATGATCTTTAAACGCAACGAATTCAAAAAAGACGCACGTTATGGTGCCATTGGTTATATCTCTATTATTCTTGCCGTTATTGGTTTTTACTATTTTAGTGAAGGAACCCACGTTTTCCTGTTTGAAGCTGAGAAATTGCGTGTCTTTTACGGATTTTTGATCGGAAGTATTTTCTCGGGTGTAATTGGAACTGGATTTTATCCAATTTTCGGAAATCGTGTTTGGTGCCGTTTTGGATGCCCAATGGCCGCAATTTTAGGTTTTCAGCAACGCCTGTTCTCAAAATTCAGGATCACCACCAATGGTGGACAATGCATCTCCTGCGGGAATTGCTCCACCTATTGTGAAATGGGAATAGACGTCAGGGCTTATGCCCAAAAAGGTGAAAACATCGTGCGTTCCAGCTGTGTTGGCTGCGGAGTATGTTCTGCGGTATGTCCTAGGGGAGTTTTAAACCTGGAAAATGATTCAATGGATGGCAGGATCAACCCACATGAAATATTACTTGGGAATGATGTGAATTTGATGGATTTGTTGAATAAAAAATAACGAGAATCAAATTTCAAATTCCAAAAAACAAATTCCAAAAAAAAATATTCAAAGTTCAAGGTTCAAAATTTTGAACCTTGAACTTTGAATATTTTAAGCTGATCTCGATTTAATGAAATTCACCCAAATCGAACAGATCAAAGCGACAAGGGTTAAGGCAAAGGTCAATATTTCAACTAAATTTTCATCAGGCATCCAACCGGAGAAGGTTTTAATTAAAAAAGCTATATAGCTATTTGGCATTCCGGTTTCACCCAGTTTTCTTAGAACATCGTAATGCCAATCGTGAGAAAACAATAACCAAAGCCTTTCCAAAACCCCAGGACCACCCAGGAAAAAAGTGTAATGACCAGACTAAAAAAATGAAGTTTCCTGGTCTTTGGAAAAATCCAGCCAAACAAATTGAACAGCACAAGCAAGCTGTGAAAAGTAAAAAAGAAATAGTTAAGAAGTTTGAGCAGAAATATTTCCATTTTCGAAAGTGCCTTAAACACTAAAAAGATAGTGAATTTCAGAAAATTCTGATTGGGAATATTTTGATGAAAGGGCCATAGGGATTCTTCCTCGCCCAAAAAGCTCGTTCAGAATGACAGAAAAGGGGGAATGGTTCGTTCAGAAAGACAATACCTTAGGAATGACAATAAAAGAGACTCAAAAATCCTTTAGAAAATTTTTTGTTCCTTAATGTTAGTAAGAACGATAAATAACGTCTTACTTTTAACAAATGAAGCGAAGCGCAAATCTCAATATTTTTGTGCCAGGAAATTAAACCAGGTGAACCCGAAGTTAAAGTTTTAAATGAGTTTTATAATAAAAGTAATTATCCCAGCCTTTAATGAGGAAGCATCCATAGGTAAAGTAATTTCAGAGATCCCCGATCTGGTATCGGAAATTATTGTGGTTAGCAACAATTCTTCAGATCAAACTGAAAATGTCGCAAAAATGGCGGGAGCCACTGTTCTCAGGGAACCTCAAAGAGGCTACGGATATGCCTGCTTAAAGGGATTGGAATATATAGCATCCCAGGAAATAAAACCCGATATCGTGGTTTTTTTGGATGGAGATTACAGCGATTATCCCCAGGATCTCCACAAAATCATAGCCCCAATTATCAATGATAATATGGATTTGGTAATTGGGGCACGCGTAAAAAGATGGAGGGAAAAAGGCTCGATGACCTTTCCACAGGTTTTCGGAAATTGGCTGGCAACCAGTTTGATGAAGCTATTTTTCAACGCCAAATTTACCGATCTTGGTCCGTTTAGAGCCATAAAATACAAGAAATTGCTCGCATTGCAAATGCACGACAAAACCTATGGCTGGACGGTAGAAATGCAGTTAAAAGCAGTGAAACAAAAACTGACCTATATTGAAGTTCCCGTTCATTATAAAAACAGGATAGGGACCTCAAAAGTTTCAGGAACCGTCAAAGGGGCTATATTTGCCGGGGTTAAGATTTTAGGTTGGATCTTTAAATACAGTTTCAAATAATGGATGTTGCGATTATCATACTTTACACCTTCGCATTGCTACTGGTTTTTTTATACAGCCTGGCGCAATTAAGCCTGCTCATCAATTACATTCGCTCAAAAAAGAATCCTGATCCCTCGGTTAAATTCAATTTTTTAAAGACTGAAGAAATCCCTTATGTTACCATTCAGCTTCCTATATATAATGAAATGTATGTGGTGGAACGGCTCCTTGAAAATATAGCCGGAATTGAATATCCCACAGACAAGCTTGAAATCCAGGTTTTGGACGATTCTACCGAATCTGTGGAAAAAACGGCGTTGCAAATACAAAAGCTGCAACAAACCGGGCTGGACATAAAACACATTTGTCGGGAAAATCGCATTGGTTTTAAGGCCGGGGCCTTAAAGGAAGGTTTAAAAACCGCAAAAGGAGAATTCATTGCAGTTTTTGATTCCGATTTTCTTCCTAAAAAAGACTGGTTGTATAAAACCGTTCCATATTTTAAAGATCCTGAAATTGGCGTGGTTCAAACCCGCTGGGGACACATTAACCGGGATTATTCCCTACTCACAAAAATCCAGGCTTTTGCGCTCGACTTTCATTTTATCCTGGAGCAGGTAGGCCGGAATTTCGGAAAGCACTTTATCAATTTTAACGGCACCGCGGGCATTTGGCGAAAAGAATGCATTATGGACGCGGGAAACTGGAGTGGCGATACCTTGACTGAAGATCTGGATTTGAGTTACCGTGCCCAGATGAAAAAATGGAAATTCAAATACCTGGAAGAGGTGGAAACCCCTGCCGAACTTCCCGTGGTAATAAGCGCTGCCAGATCGCAACAATTCAGATGGAACAAAGGCGCGGCGGAGAATTTTCAGAAAAATTATCCCAAATTGTTATGGGATAAAAACCTCACTGCGGGGACTAAATTCCACGGATTTTTCCACCTTTTAAATTCCAGCATGTTCCTGGTGATCCTCCTACTGGCGGTATTAAGCCTTCCGGTACTGTATATTAAAAATTCGAACCCGCAATTCAGTGGCTATTTTAACGTGATCGCCTTTTTTGCCATCAGCACCCTGATCTTCTTTATTTGCTATTGGGTAACCTATACCAAAATTCACGGAAAAGGCATAAAGAGTTTTTTTAGTTTTGTCGGGATGTTTTTTACCTTTTTCTCCGTGGCGATGGGATTTTCGGTACATAATTCCCTGGCTGTTCTGGAGGGACATTTCGGCAAAAAAAGCGAATTTATACGTACCCCAAAATTCAATATCAATAATTTAAAAGACTCCTGGAAAGGCAATAAATATCTTTCAAAAAACCTCTCCTTCAGTATTATTATTGAAGCGCTGCTCTGGCTGTATTTTGGTTTTGCCGTATTCAGTGCCTTTTTGCTGAATGATTTCGGCCTTATAATTTTTCACCTGATGCTCTTTTCCGGCTTTGGTTTTGTGGTTGTGAAATCCCTAAGCGCGAAAATATAAATATCACAAAACCTAACAGTTTATAAAACCCCGAAGGGGATAGATAAAAATGTTGATTATTTTTGTTTTACCACAAATAAAAATACGTGTGCAACAAATCTATCATACCAATGCCACTACGAATATAAATATTCGTAGTCTAATTCAAAATAATTCTGTCACAAATTCAAAATTAGCATCTAGGTTTAACGTTTCCCAAAAGACCATTTCAAAATGGAAAAACAGGGATTTTGTTCAAGATGTTTCTTGTAAACCTCATAATATTAAATATGCTTTGACCAACATAGAAAAAGCTGTTATTATTAGTTTGAGACGTTCCACCTAACTACCAATTGATGAAGTCTGGGAATCTTTATTAGTGGGCAATAATGCAATTTCAAGAAGTTCTGTTTACCGTTGTTTGTGAAAGAAAAGATCAACAAAATACCGCAAGAAAAGAGAGATATCACCAAAAAATTTAAAGCATACAAACCAGGATATTTACATATAGATGTAACCTATTTGCCAAAATTAAAGGGGCAATCTTATTATTTATTTGTTGCAATAGACCGGGCGACAAGGACTATATTTTAACAATTTTATGAAAATAAAAAGGCTGATAGCACAGTGAATTTTATGGACAAATGTTTTGATTTTTTTCCGATCTATATCACTCATATCTTGACCGACAATGGATTTGAATTCACCAATAGGCTCATTATGTCCAAAAAGGAAAACTTTGTGAAAAACCTTCTAAAATGGATGTGAAATGCATGAAAAACAACATTGACCATAGGCTAACAAAACCAGCAACACCAAAAACAAATGGGATGGTAGAAAGAGCTAACGGACCTATTAAAAACAATACCATTCTCAAGACAAAAAACCAAAATAGACAACATATGGAGAAAGACATGATGGGGTTCCTGCGATACTACAATTTGTATCGAAGACATGGTTCTTTAAGAAAAGAACTCAATGTAAAAGCACCTTTTCAAGCTGTTGAAAGATGGTACGAAATAGAACCGGAATTATTTAAAATAACACCCGAGGAATTTAAAAATAAAATTCTAAGTTTACAATCTAGTATTAATCAACTTCCATTACCAACCTTGTGAAACTTGACACCTAAGGAAACATATAACAATAAATCAGAGGCTTGATATGTCG
>JBGSWA010000059.1:0-4928 GCA_041752645.1 Gillisia sp.
CTTACTTACCCCCGGAGAATACGATGTTGCGGCATACTATGCAATTTCTGAGAAAGACCTCTATTTTAGTGCTTCCCCGGAGAATCCTGCGCAACGCTATTTATACTCGGTTTCTTTAGATGGAGTGGGAAAGGCGGAACGACTGACTCCAAAATCCTTTAGTGGGGTAAATACCTATAATATCTCTCCAAATGGAAAATATGCTATCCACAACAATACGAATGTAGAGGATCCAGGGACCACAGGACTGATTAGTCTGCCTGCCCACACCAAAATAAGTACTCTTGTGGATAACGCGCCTTTAAAGACCAAACTAAACTCCATTGAGCTTCCCTCGGTGGATTTTTTCCAGGTTACCACCTCTGAAGGAGTTGAAGTGGAAGGAAGAATAACCAAGCCATCCAATTTTGATCCATCCCGGAAATATCCAGTGCTTTTTCATGTCTACGGGGAGCCCTGGGGTCAAATGGCTACGGATACCTGGATTGGTTTATATGATATTTTCCTCGCTCAAAAGGGCTTTGTCATCATAAATATGGATAATCGGGGAACCCCTTCTCTAAAGGGAAGTGAATGGCGAAAATCAATTTATCGAAAATTGGGGGTACTCAATACCAGGGACCAGGCATTGGCAGCAAAAGAAGTCCTGAAATGGGATTTTATCGATAAGGAAAAGGTCTCGGTATGGGGATGGAGCGGGGGAGGTTCCATGAGCTTAAATCTTCTGTTCCGTTATCCGGAAATCTATCAAACCGGGGTAGCGGTTGCATCGGTTGCCAACCAACTACTGTATGACAATATCTACCAGGAACGCTATATGGGATTGCCTGAAGAAAACCTGGAAGATTTTGTGGAAGGCTCCCCCATAACCTATGCGAAAAACCTGGAGGGGAACCTGCTTATAATCCAAGGTACGGGGGATGACAATGTTCATTACCAGAATATGGAATATTTGGTCAACGAACTGATCCTGCAGAACAAGCAATTTCAAATGATGGCTTATCCAAATCGCTCTCATGGGATATATGAGGGCCAAAACACTACCAGGCATCTATTTACCCTGATAACAAATTATCTTTTGGAGAATAATAAATAGAAAATTTTCAGCACCCTAAAAAAACCTGAGCAATGCGAAAGAATTATTGATGGATTTTCTTCGCCGGTTAAGGATCAAATTAAAACAAAAGGCCCGAAACACTTAGTATTTCGGGCTTTTTCATTTTCGATGTTTTGGGAATTTATGCCTTATACCCAGAGATTCACACCAGACTTATGGCTTTTTGGGAGGAGGAAGATAAAAAAAGAGCCCCAGGGAGTGAGTAAGAGAAAAAATCTCTGGGTTTTATGCCTTGTTTAAAGTCGAACCCTTACTAAAGATTTAATACGCTTAATATTCCCTTCTTAATCTGAGGTTCTATAAAGCATCCAGTTTGAAGCATAGTTATTGAGGTATATGTTCCACCAAAATTTCCTTCCCCGCTTTATCATAATAGGTGCAGGTCATTTTGTCCATACAGATTTCCCATTTAGCTATACCGAATCTCGCGCACATTTTAATGAATCCCGGAAAGTCTGTTTTGCCCTGTTGATACGCTATCAATCCTGCCTTAAATTCTTCAGCCTTCGCACTCTCAGCAATTATTAGGGCTTTATACTTTGCAGGCAGGCTCACTGTATAATCCTTCCCCCCGTGGTAGTCAATATGGCCATCGGTTACGTCTGCCTGATAACGGGTAACTCCTAAGGCCTTGATTTCCTGAATGTAGGATGGAAAGTCCGCACCTGATTCTACTTTGCTGTGGGCCGCTTTGATTTGTTCAGCGCTAAACATTTTTTCTGCTGTTTTTTAGGGTCCCTGGTATTGTTGAAACAGAAACCTTCAGCAATCTTGCAAAATCCTCGGGTTTTTATTTTCTTTTTTTGGAATCACTCAATAATTATTGTTTCAATATTCAAAGCTCTTATTTCATTCTCACTCTGGTAAGAGTTCCTGATCTCCAGTATTAGGGGCCGGGGGGTTAAAGCTCAAGAGCTGCGAGTCTTCTGTTCAATTATAATTACTTCAGGGACAATACTTCTTCCAAATTTATTTCGGCAACAGAATTTGCAATCATATCAGGCTTAAAAGCGTAATTGACTAAATTCTCCTTTTTTGAAACTCCGGAAAGGGTTAAAATGGTGGTATACCCAAGTTGGACTCCTCCCAGAATATCTGTATCCATGGTATCCCCAATTATGATGGTTTCCCTTGCTTCCAGTCCTAAATATTTTCTAGCGGCCCTCATCATCACAGGACTGGGTTTACCGACGGAAAAGGCTTTTTTTCCGGTAGCTTCCTCAATCATCTTTACAATTGCCTTGATCCCCAGGTTGGTCCAACCTTCTTTTTTGGGGGAAGGATCTAAATTCGTGGCGATAAATTTTGCACCTGATAAGATCATATCAACCGCGTTATTGACCATTTCCAGGGTAAAATTTCTTCCTTCACCCACCACCACAAAATCAGGATGGCTGTTTACCAGGTTATATCCCTCTTGAGATAAGCTGGTGATTAACCCGCCTTCTCCCAAAACATAGGCTGATCCCCTGGGCTGCATAAAAGATAAGAAGGAGGCTGTTGCCATCGCACTGGTGTAGACATTGGCCTCTTTTATTTTTATACCCATTTTTGCAACCTTGTTGACGGTATCCAGAGGGGTTCTCTGGCTGTTGTTGGTCATAAATAAAAATGGAATTCCTTTTTTTTGGAGGCTTTCAATGAATTTATCCGCCCCGGGTATTAAGGTGTTATTTGAATAAATAACCCCGTCCATATCAATTAAAAAACCTTTTTTCATTTGTTTGCTTTTTGATTCCATTAGTAGTCAATTTTTTGTGGGTGTCGAATCCCGAGGCATCAAAATTTCGGGAATTAAGACCTTTAGTTTTCTCTGCCTGAAATCCCGTTTATTTTAAAAAAAAATAAAATCCTCCACGGATTTTTTTTTTATATCCGATGTTAGGGATTAGTTGCGTTATTCCATTTCGAACGATAATTCAAAATTACAAATTAAATGTTTTAAAACAGGGGGTCAAAGTTAAATAAATATCAATTTATTGGTTCGCACCCCCTGTTGTGGTGTGGTTGAAGTTGTTTTTGTGCAATATTACAGATTTTGAATAAAAAAAAATAAAATTTAATATTAGAAAAAATTCAGTGATAAAGATTGCTGCCCTCTCAAAATAAAAGGAAAAATGAAATAAAATTGCTGGAATGCCTGCACGGCGTGCCAAGGAAAGCCTTCACTTTTTGTTGGGTATTGTTTCAAATTCCCCGGAAACTTATGAAACAACATATTTTAATTCATTCCTGTAATAGGAAGGACTTTTTCCGGTGAATTTTTTAAATTGTTTATTAAAATGGCTAAAATTATTAAACCCGCTTTCAAAACATACATCCAGAATGCTCATTTGCTCCTCGTGCAATAATTTGGCTGCATGCACGAGTCTGTATTCATTTACGAACTGAATAAAGGTTTTGCCAGTTATTTTTTTAAAGTACCTGCAAAAGGAAGGAACGGTCATATTGGCCATCCCGGCAATTTCTTCCAGGGGAATGGGGCGTTTAAATTCTTCTTTCACAAAATTAAAAAGCACATTGATCCTGTTGTTATCCTGCAGGTCAGCTTCAAGAATAAATCCCTGGGCATTCAGGATGGTATAGTCTTTTGCTTCTCCCAGAAGCTGAAATATTTTTAAGAGCCCTAATAATTTTTCGTAATGGTCCTGTTCAGCCAATCCTTCTATTTCCCTCCCTATGCTTCTTTTATCCTGAGCGTGGAATACAATTCCCATCCTTGAATTTTCCAGAAGGGATTTCACATTTTTCATCTCTGGAATATCAAAAAAGGAAGAACCCAGAAAATCCGGTTTTATTTGAATTACAGTTTCACGTTGATCCCCGCTAAGGTTGTCTGTAAATCCACAATGAGGCAAATCTGACCCGATCAGGATGAGATCTCCTTTCCTGTAATGCGAAATATGACTTCCAATCTGCCTTTTTCCCGAACCGCCATTTACATATACCAACTCCACCTCAGGATGGTAATGCCAGAAGGTTTGATTTTTGTTCTGGTGGCTCCTGGTATAGGTTCGGTAGGAAAAAGAACTTCCAAAGTTGGGCACTATCTTTTCGAATTTTGGTTTTATGGAATTTTTCATATTATTCGATTTTTAATAGGAATAATGTAATCAAGATTAGCCGGTGATTTATTTTCAAAATTACCTAAAATATATGCTATATTATCATATTGAAATCTATAAAAATTTAATATGAGTTAAAATTGAATATTTATAGGATTATTTCATTGTATTTTAACTCTGAAATATATTATAGATTTGTTTCATAATAATCAGAGTATTAACCTTTAAATTGAAAATTATGAAAAATGTAATTAAATTTTCCTTGGTGGTAATTTTACTTAACACCGGGTTTATGATGGAAGCATCCGAAGATTTGGAAATTAAGGTTTTGGATAGTCAAAATCTATTTGTGGAATTAAATAGCGGAAGCAAAGGAGATGTCCTTTTGTTAAAGGATAAAATAGGGAGAGTCCTTTTTAAGGATAGCATTACTACAAACTCAAGCTACCAAAAGACCTTTAATATGGAATTGGTCCCACTTGGGGAGTATTACCTGAACCTTGATAATGAATCGAGCATTCGAACCACGGTTATTGCTAAAACCAATTACGGCCTGAAAATTGAAAAAGAGTCCGACTTTGTCTTTAAGCCTTTCTTTAAAATTGAGGACAAACAAGTTCGGGTTCAATTAACCAATTCTGAAAAAAAGAAAATTTCCCTGAATGTTTATGATTCCTCCGGAATCCTGGTGGGAGATTTAAAAAGTAAGGATTATATATTAAAGAAAACCCTTGATTTCTCTAAAG
>JBGSWA010000060.1:0-4063 GCA_041752645.1 Gillisia sp.
AAAGGTATTGTCTTTCCTGGAAAACAGGTTAAAAGTTCCTTTTTTCTGGTTGGAGACAATAATATATCCGGTTCCATTTTTAAAATTAGCAATTGCGATCCCCTCAATATCCCCCTCAAAGATATCTCCTCCAAAACACCCCAATTCTCGATTGCCCTTTGAAGGTTCTGCAAAGTATTTTCGAATGCAATGGGTTTCATCCGAATAATATACATACCCCAGCTGATGATCTACTGCTACCGCCTCTATTTCCTGCTCCCCGCTAAAATTTCCGAATTTCCTGATCAATTTTAATGAAACCCGCTCCCCATCTGATTTAATCTCGTATTGATAGAGATAATTTGTTTTAGGACCATTCTTCCGGCTCACAATTGCATAAAGAACATTATCTATGGGTGATGAATATAAACTTATCCCCATAGGTTCCCTTAATTTTAAATTCGTTTCATCCTCAAAAACCGGAAGGCCTCCACCATCCAATGGCTTCATATCCGGAACTGAAAATATTCTGATTTGCTTTTTGTCCCTTTCGGTAAAAGCAAGAACATCATGAGTTACCGAATCATTGAGCTTAAAATTATACTGAAGATCCACATTGTTAGGTCGCTTTACCCCCCTGATTGTTTTTTTCTCTATAATTTTGCCTTCTAAATCAAAAGCATAAATAGCACCATCGGGATCTTTATCTGTACCGAAAATGATGCTTTTTCCCGGATCAGTATGGTTCACCCATATTGCGGGATCGTCTGAGTCATGCTTTGTCTTTTCTGTAATAATATTCGGGGTTATATTGAAAACTCTATTACTAATAAATACAAGAGATATTATGACAGAAATAAGAATAAGTGTTTTTCTTTTCATAAAATGGATGAGTTTAAATCTAAGATTCCGCTAGGTATACCAAAGCAGGATTTTGTATTGAAAGTTCCTTAAAGATCATTTTCATTTGCAGTTACAGATAAAAACGAACAAATATTCCGGGCCTCAATAAGCCTTTTCTTCTCCCCTTAGCGCGTTAAAAACAGTAGCATATATAATTTTTATATCCATCATAAGGCACCATTTTTCTATATAGAAAACATCCATTCTCACCCTGTTGATTATATCTGCTTTTTTTACTATTTCTCCTCTGTATCCTTTTATTTGTGCCAATCCGGTAATTCCGGGTTTCACAAAATGCCGTACAAGGTATTTATCCACAGAGGTTTCATATTGGAGGGTATGGGTTTGCATATGAGGCCTGGGGCCAACGACACTCATATCTCCCAAAAAGACATTAAAAAACTGTGGCAGCTCATCAATACTTGTCTTCCGGAGTATTTTTCCAATTTTTGTGATTCTGAGATCGTTTTTTGTACACATCGATCGATCCGCGTCCTGGTTAGGGGTCATGGATCTGAATTTATAACACCAAAAAACCTTTTTATTGTATCCGTGCCTTTGTTGCTTAAAGAACACAGGCCCTTTAGACTCCATATTTAGCAAAATATATACTATGGGAATTAACCAGGAAAGCACTAAAATAATTACCAGTGAGGAAAAAATAATATCAAATCCCCTTTTGCCTACCCTTGCAAGATCAGAATCCAGGGGGGATTTTCGCAAGTTAAGAACCGGGATAACCCCGAAAAGCTCTACTCCCATGGCCCGTGTAAAAACATCTTTATTGTCAGGAATTATCTTTAACCTTTTGAAATTATTATCTGCAAAATCTATCTGCTTTTTTATATCCAAGGAGGAAAGTTGTGAAGCCATACAATAAATTTCATCTATCCTATTTTGCAGGACATATTGAAAAGAATCTTCAATAGACCCCAGGTAGGTGGTGCATTCCGACTTTTTGTTATCAAAATAACCTTTATACCTATAGCCCAGCTCAGCCTTATTGAATATATCTAACATTTTTTCCATGTTTCTATCATGGCCCACCACCACAACATTCACAAAATTCCCCCCGTCAATCCTATAGACCTTTATGATCATATAAAACACCCATCTGCTGAAAGCAATGGCAGAACTAATAATCACAAGAACATATAGCTGAAATTCAGGTGATACATTGGAGATGTCCTTAAACCCAAATAAGGCAAAATAAGAAAGGCCAAAGATTAAAAACTGATAAAACAATTTGTTCAAGCTGGATCTAAACTGCTCATTTCTTCCGATAGGATAAAAGTTCAGACCTATTGAAATAAGCAGCCAGGAGAAATTATAATAAACAATACTTGAAACCCCCGAATAGGTATCCGGAGTTAAAAAATATAAAAAAATGTTGATTATGGCTAAATGCCAAAGAATAGTTAACGGAATAATTAAAAACGACCATTTCATTTCTCAAGAATTAAAAATTATAAAAAAAATAAAATTGGGAAAAAGAGTAGGGTCTTAAAAAATTATCTATCTAGAAATAGTGGGGTTACAGGGTGATCAAGATGATTAACCTGAAAACAGGATCTTAATAAATATACCTAAAAACTGAGGTTTTTAGTCGGCAATTAAGCAGCGAAAAGCCGATACCTAATAATGCTTTGGTTCAGGACATTTTACACAACAGAGCAAAAATACCAATGTATCATCCCTTTGGCAGGAAGCAACTTTTCTGGAAGTGACCTACCCGAAATAAAAGGCGCAAGCTGTCTCTGTCTAATTCGCTTTACTTATGGACAATGGCAAAAAAAATAGCAGGCGGTAAAAAAAGTAATTCTCGGGGAGATTTTTCCTTTATACTGAAAACCAAATATCAGGGATTCTGTGGGGATGTTTTATTAAATTTCAATTTGGATACCCCACATTAAATTTTTATAACTTCAAATCTTTTAGAAATAGACGTTTAAAAAATTGAAATGAGGAGAATCCCCCAGAAATAGAATTAAATATAAGGAATTAAATTGACTTATTGAAGGGGAGATTTTTAAAATTTCAAATACGGTATTTCCATAATAAATATGGTCCTGGCTTCCTATGGAGGCCTTGTGAAAGTTACTTGAATCCTAAAATTTGAGGTACCAAATATTGTGGGATTTTTCTTGCAATTTTACAAAACAGGGTAAAGAAACTGAATAAATCATGTCTCTTGATAATATCTAAATCCTCCGTGGATTTCCTTTTTTGCAGCCTCAGGGAAGTGCTTTTTCCACCAAGTCTCATCTGTACGACCCAGGCATCCATAAAATATTTTTTGATCTTATTATTTTTAAACCAGCGCAGGGAAATGTCATAATCGCTGGCAATGGAATATCCATTGTCATACAATCCATATTTTTCATAAATACCCTTGCGCACAAAAATGGTAGGATGTAAGGGAATCCATCCAAAGCTTAAATACCTTTTTTTGAATGGTTTTGAAGGATAAATCCGTTTTACCTTTTTTATATCTGTTTCACTCACGAATACTCCATTGGCGTACACTAAATCTGCACGGGACTCCTTGAAAGCTTCCACCACCTTTTGAATCGTATCAGGTTCGTAAAAGAAATCATCCGAATTCAGGATGCCGACAATATCTCCCGTTGCCTGCTTGATTCCTTTGTTATAGGCCTCAAAAATTCCAGAATCTTTCTCGGAGATATAATAGGCCAGCTTTTCTCTATATGGTTCAATTTGCTGTTGAGTCCCATCGGTAGATCCCCCATCAATAAGGATGTGTTCAATCCTTGGATAGGTTTGAGTTAAAACAGATTCAATGCAATCAACTATACTGGCGCGGTTGTTATAAACAACTGTAACGATGGATACTTTCATTATAATTCTTTTAATTGTTTATAGTGGTGGAAGCAGGGACACAAAAGCTTTAATTGTATTTCACAACCCCGATCATATGGGAACAGGAGTCAATAATTCCCATGGAATTTCAATGATTTTATCATTATAAAATAAGGATAAAATATCTGTAAAATCATCCAGGGAATTCTTAGCACGGGGCAGGGTTTTGGATTCAAAACTCCAGGATCTACAGATCAAAAAAGATTGGAAAGGGAGGCTAATTTATGACGGGTCCAGAAATCAGATTTATCCTCAGCATATCCGTAACCGTATTTATTTCCGTAACCCAGATTCCCTAGAT
>JBGSWA010000061.1:0-3753 GCA_041752645.1 Gillisia sp.
TTACTAAATCATAAAATGCTCGGAGATGCAGAGCTTACAAAACAGATTGAAAAGCTCATTGCAGGTTTTGAATCAGAGGAGGATTACTTTATTCGTAAGCTATCATACGGCATTGCAAAAATTGCAAGTGCATTTTATCCCAATAAGGTTATCCTGCGTTTCAGCGATTTTAAAAGCAATGAATATTACAATTTGTTGGGTGGGAATCATTTTGAGCCGATTGAAGAAAACCCAATGATTGGATGGCGGGGTGCATCCCGGTATTATTCAGAAAAATTCAAACCTGCTTTCGAAATGGAGTGTAAAGCCATTTCAATGGTGCGTGAAAAAATGGGATTGAATAATGTGGTGGTGATGGTGCCTTTTTGCCGTACTGTTGAAGAATTGCTTAAAGTGTATGAAATTATGGAAGCCTTTGGATTAAAACGGGGACAAAATGGTCTTGAAGTTTACCTGATGGCTGAAGTCCCTTCGAATGTTATTCTTGCAGAAGAATTTTCTAAGCATATCGACGGATTTTCTATCGGTTCAAACGATTTGACGCAATTGGTACTTGGTCTTGACAGGGATTCTTCGTTGGTTGCTTCATTATACGATGAAAGAAATCCTGCGGTACTCTCTATGATTGCCCAGTTGATCCGGATAGCAAAAAAGAATCATGTAAAAGTGGGGATATGCGGTCAGGGACCATCCGATCATCCGGACTTTGCGCAATTTTTGGTTCGGGAGGGTATTGACTCCATCTCTGTGACACCTGATTCTTACATGAAAACTGTAAAAGCCATTTATCAGGTGGAAGCCTTATTGATGGACGAGCTTGCTGTGGTGTAGCTTTTTACTGTGAATTTTTTCAATTGTTTTGGGGTAAATATTTATTCTTGTTTCTGCCAACTGTAAAAACGATTTTTTTGCCATTTTCCTTTAGGGTCAAGGCGGTAAGATGTTATATCCATTTGTGAGGGTTTATGTTGGAAAACATGCTTCTCTGTAAAAAGGTGTTGTCCTGATTTATCTGAAAATTTTTGTTCTGCAGATATCATTGAGGTCGCATCGGGCAACAGGCTTCCCATTCCTCGCACCCCCTCTGAGTTTTCCTGGTAAAGCCATGCCTGGTGGGTAGAAGCGTCCCAGAATTGGCGAAACTCCCAAAACGGTTCTGAAATTTTTTCGCCGGTTTTTCCATAAAGTTTTCCGGTGATTTCCTGTTGATTCTCTCCCCATTTCCAATCGATCACATAATGATCGAAAGGCTCTTCTGAAGATTGGTAGTCTTTATTATCAGCTATCCAACGGCCAACTGTACGCTCCATTTCTTTTAAAAACCATTCTGGAATTCTCTTATCGATGCGGTACATATTGTATTCAAAACCCTGATTATCTGCTCCTGTTACCTCAACATGTATTTTATTTTCGAGTATGTGTTTGTAAACAATTTTTTGTGGAAAGTCGTGTTCCGGATTTTCAAAAACCCAGGTTTTGTCATCCGGATTCGACATGCGGAAATCAATAGTAGCTCCCTCATTTTGATCAGGAACCCGGGCTGAATAAATAATGGTACCTTCTTTATTTTGAAGCATTAAATATTCAGTTATAATAATTTCTTCTCCTCTTTTCTTGTAGGATTTGCCTTTCAGTAAATGGCCGGTTACCGTTTCCCATTCCTCATAAAGATCTTTGTTTTCAATTTTCCAAGTGCCTTGTAGCAAACGGCAAGGCACTTTTTGTCCGAATAAAGAAGCCGATGAATCACCCAGGAATACACTAATTAATAAAATAAGAATCTTTCCAAAACTTTGGTTTTTCATACCCGGTTTTTTTTGAATATACGATTTTTTCTATCTTTTTGCAAACGAGGTATTTCCTATGGTATTCCTGAACTGTTGCCCAAACAATCTATCCCGGGATTTCGCGCCACCAAAAGGGATTTTCAGTAGCATGATGGCTATCTACCAACTCCCCGATTTTTGGTGTCATAAAAGAGTGATTCCTTTTAGAGGCTTCTTCATAAAATCTTTCAATAGGATCTTTCCAGGAGTGAAGCGAAAGTGCAAACGCTCCCCAATGCACGGGCAGGCTTTTCTGAACGGATGCATCTATTGCCGCCTGAACAGATTCCTCCGGGTACATATGAATCTGATGCCAATGTTCATTGTATTGTCCGCATTCCATAAATCCCAGATCAAAGGGCCCTAATATTTTTCCCACTTTTTTAAAATGCTTTCCATAGCCGCTATCGCCGCTGAAGTAGATATTTTCTTTATTGGTTTGAATGGCCCAGCCACCCCAAAGCGATTTTGCCCTATCGGTTAGGCCTCTTCCGGAAAAATGCCTGGTTGGCGTAAAGGTGATTTTCAGGTCATGAATAATTCTTTGTTCCCACCAGTCAAACTCTTCTATTTTTTTTGCATCGATGCCCCAGCTTTGTAAATGCCGGGCTACACCAAGGGCAACGTAATATTGACTGGTTTTTGATCGGAGTATTTGAATACTTTCATAATCAAGATGATCGTAGTGGTCGTGGCTAAGTAAGAGTAAATCGATAGGGGGCAGGTCGTGCAGGGATTGTAAGCTGTTTTCTGAAAATCTCTTAACAGCGAAAGGAGCAATAGGAGCTGCATTTGAACCCAGCATCGGGTCGATCAATATGGTTTTGCCTTGTACCCTGAGTAAAAGAGCCGAATGCCCATACCAAATGATTTTCATCGCTTCAGATTCTGCAAGAAAATGTTCTTTATTAAAAGGCAGAATAGGAAGATTTATGGATGGACTTCTTTCTTTCCGGTTGGTGAATTGTTTTTTTAGCAAACCGGGTAGTGTGCTGAGTCCTATATCCATGGTGGTTTCCTCAAGGTTCATGAATTTATTTCCCTTCCAGTTTTCTGAAAGACTGTATTGTTTTTTTAAACCCGGTGTCAGAGTTCCGCCAAATTGTTTTTTAAAAGACATCAAATTTATTTTAATGATTTAACCTTGTTTTTTTAATTATTTTATGGGAGCAATTGCCCATAAAAGTAGAGGGTTTTAAATTGAAACAATAACCAAAAGAAGGCATACCCGAAAAATTATCCTCTATCGGTTTGTGAAGGAGCACCATTTACAATTCGTTAATTTTTGAATATTTCCATTTGTTCACGGGTTTTCGACCAAGGGCAGGCTTTGTTTACTTAAATTCGCCACCACATTGATATATATGATGCTTCGAAATATTTTATTGTCTTTGGTGTTATTGATTGCTGTTGGGATACAATCCAATATAGCACAACCGGTTGTCACCAAGCCGGCCTCTGAAATTTTACAGGATTTAAAAAAACTTAAAGTCCTTGGGAGCGTATTGTACATAGCAGCCCATCCCGATGACGAAAATACCCGATTACTGGCTTACCTGTCTAATGGTAAGCAATACCGAACGGCTTATTTGAGTCTGACAAGAGGGGATGGAGGTCAAAATCTTATTGGTGATGAACAGGGCATTGAGTTGGGCATGATCCGGACACAGGAGTTGATGGCTGCCCGAAGAGTGGATGGGGCGCAACAGTTTTTTACCCGGGCCTACGATTTCGGGTTTTCCAAAACCCCTGAAGAAACCTTCAATAAATGGGATCATGATTCGGTACTTTCAGATGTGGTTTGGGTGGTGCGGAAATTTCAGCCCGATGTCATTATCGCCCGCTTTCCGGAAGATGGTCGGGCAGGACATGGTCATCACAGCGCATCAGGCATACTTGCCCGCGAAGCTTTTGATGCTGCTGCAGA
>JBGSWA010000062.1:0-7956 GCA_041752645.1 Gillisia sp.
CCAATTAAAAAAACGGGGGATGGCTAAATTATCTATAATAAAAGGTGCTTTAAGCACCTTTTATTATAGATTAAGATTAAGCTTATAAGGATTATTGACGGATGCAACTCCAAAAAGTTCTAATAATTTCACTTTATTATATCGATCCGAAGGATGAGATTCTAAATACTCCTGTACTTTAGGTTGTTTTATAGAGGGTATACGACTTTCAAAAAATGGCCATAACTCCACTGATTTGTATAGCTTGTTTTTTAAAGGAAACTCGAATAATGGTTGAAGGTCATTTTGATTTTTAAACCAATTAGAATAATCGAAAGTCCATACAGAACCGTCATAGTTTAAATATCCAATAATAGTATCTTGATACTTCAATTGGAATTTAGGATTGTAATTTATTTGCTCATAAGTACAAGGCAAATCATTTACCTTTACCTGAGACTTAATGTATTTTTTAAATTGCTTTAACATAATTATTGAATAATGCCTTTAAGCGTTTGAAACCTTAAATTAAGTATTTTCTCTAGTATTAATCGTCTTTCTTGTGTGAAAAGTTTCACAAAGTCCTTATTAAGAATACTCAAAGTTTGTTCCAAACTTTTTTCATCTGTCCATCTTGCGATGTGATTCTTTTTAATATACTTATTATTATTGAGGAATTCTATAAGCTGAAAGTGATTACACTTTCCATTACCTGGAATACTTACCTTAGGTACTGAGTTCTTAACGTATTTATTAATTCTTTTATTTTGTGCCTCTTCTGAATCATTGTGCAAAGATAGTATAAATTTTTCATCATTGTTCCAGTACAATCCTCTTGCAGTATCATAGATGGGTGAAAAATATGGCTCGTGTTTGTTTTTTATATGAGTAACTACGCCCCAATTATAGTAATGCCGGTCATTATTGCCAGTTAGACAATCGAATAATAACATATCTACGAAACCGTCTAATATGCTCGTATCTGGAAAAACATCTTGCAAAGCTACAATTACATCTTTAATATTTATCTCACCCTTCAATAGTCTTTGATTGTCAAGATCATCTATCCATTTAGTGTCTATTTCAGAAAGATATCTGGACAAGATATTCGCGCCGTGTATCAAGGATTGTTCTTCACTGTGAAAGTGTTCACTTAAAAATCTGACATATCCTTCCGCAAAAACTAATTGTGAATTGGCAATCTCAATTCCAAAAGACTTTCCTATACTTGTAAAGTAATGTTCTGTTATACTTTCATTAGGATACCACTTATGCCCTATTTTTGCTATATATTTTGGCCAACTTTTGGGGTTTGCAACTCTTCCTTTTCCATATTGGTAAAATCTGATTACATCCTTTGGCGCATCACCACCTACCGATTCGGTAAGTACTTTATAATATTTCTTACGCATAGGTTTAATTTTGCCTAGCGTAGGATTAGTTCCTGTCTTATGAATTAAACTTTCCTTGGTAAGTGGAATTGACATGAATGGTTGTCTTTTAAAATGACTATTAAGAACTAAAAGGCCTGTTGTGATTGGCACCTACAAATACGGAAAATTTGGTAAATAAGATACATAGAATTTGGCAACAATAGTACATAATTTAACTCATTGGGGCGTGCCCCAATGAGTTAAATTACAGGCTCATCAATACCAGTAAAGTATGAACTATTATTTAAACAAATTTATGACTTATTAGAAGATTCACCGAATGTCCATCGATGGACATCCGGTTACCCCAATCCAAAATATTTTGTCTTTGCTGAGAATGAATTTGATTGTTCAGTTTTTATCGAGGTCTATTAGAAATATAAAATTGCTATTAAGTTTGAATTATCACTTGCTTCCACTATCCGCCTTTGATTGATTTTTTATAGTTCAATATTCAGAAAATTGAAATGTATTCCCTCATTATTTCGTGTATCCTGGAAGTAAGCATTCCTGGAAAATAAATATAGCAGGAATTAATCTAAGGAGTAAACAGGATTCTAAACTTTTAGATTCCTTATGGATCAAAATATAAAATGCGAAAAAATGCTGTAAAGACAGCATTAAATATTGTCGAGAAAACAACAGTTCGTCAGGACATCTTCCTGAGAGAAAGGTTCCTGTGGTTTGGCAAAATATTTGTAGACAAAGGTTTTCAACGCAGGAAACATTCAGAAAAAATTTTGTTTCCACGCAACCTTTTAGGATTTTAAGGTCATATAGGTATAGAAACACTAACATTAAAAAAATTTAAAAATGAAAAAGTTGATTTTATTATTTGTGAGCTCATTATTTCTGGTAAGCTGTGAGATTGATGACGATGGACCAACAACCCTGCTAATAGCTGCTGAGGTAACCGCCGCTGAGCTTCCAGAATTTTTTGAACCAGGGGAAACCTATGAGATTGATGTCACTTATCTTTTACCTTCAGCCTGTCATACTGCCGCAGGCATAGATGCCCGTCGTGGAGGTATCAGCGGAGATGCATTCCGTGAGATCTACGTTTCAGGTGTTGCCTCTTATGATTCCAATCTTACCGAATGTGAGGAAGAGGCAGAAGAAAGTGAACTTGTAAGGGAGGATAGTTTTCAAATTACCATAGACACCAATGAAGATGAACCTTACACGTTTTATCTTTGGACAGGAGTAGATGTCGATGATGAAAACATCTTTACCGAGGTGGTGGTACCTGTAGGGGAGCCTGAAGTAACTGAATAAACCAAAACCGGATTTATGAAAATACATTCCTGATGAGTTTAAAAAAACTCATACAACAATGTAAACAACAGGATGTTCGGGCACAGGAAAAGCTTTACCGATTGTATTCGGGAAAGCTTTTTACCCTGTGCCTGAAGTATTCCGGGAGTCACGAGGAGGCCCAGGATAACCTACAGGATAGTTTTTTAAAAATTTTTGAAAAGATCCATCAATATAAGGAATTAGGTTCTTTTGAGGGATGGATGACCAGGATTGTTATAAACACTGCACTTAACAAAGCTAAACAAACCGTTTTTTTAAGCCTTGAGGAAGATTTTGTCGAAGATATAGAGGTAGAAATAGATGAAGAAACTATCACTACGGATTTTTTAATGAAAATTATACAGGAACTGCCGGAGCGCTACAGGCATGTTTTTAACCTGTACTCCATGGAAGGCCATACTCATAATGAAATTGCTGAAATTCTTAAAATAACAGTGGGCACCTCCAAATCTAACCTGGCAAGGGCACGCCAAAAGTTAAGAATAAGAATTGAAAACAACCAATTTGATAATTCGGTAAACTCATTATGAAAACAAGAAAAAACATTGACCGCCTTTATTACGAGCGATTGAAAGATGTGGAAACCACTCCCCCGGAAGATGTATGGAAAAATATAGCAGCGCGCCTTCCCAAAAAAGAGAAAAAGAAAAGGATTTTTCCCCTATGGTATAAGATCGCAGGGGTCGCAGCCGTAATAGCCCTTCTGGCAAGCATTGGCAATACCTTGCTCGATCCCTTTGCAGGTGAAATCACGGATCCTCCTGTTTCCTTCGATGCTGCTTCCACAGAAATCAAAGAAAAGCTGATAAAATCAAGTCCTGATTTAACCGATTTTAATGACAATATGCAAAGTACTGCTGGTTTACTTCAGTCCTTAATAAAGAATACTGATAGGGAAACAGGCAAAATACAGGAAGGGGTGCAAACTCCCATTAAAACAAGGAACGGCTCCCACAGGGAGAACAGCCTGTTTTCCAATATACTAAAATCTGAGGCAGAAGCTGCTCTGAGAGGTTCCAATTACACCTTTGAGGATTATAATTCTGTGGCTTTTGAGCAGGAGCAGAAGCAAAAAAAGGAAAATGAAGAAGAGTATACGGCTGAAAAAGAATTAAAAGGCCTCACCCTTCTGGCAAGCCAGGAACAGTCAGAGCCGGCGGAGGAAACAAAAAAAACCCCGCTTTCTTCCAAACGCTTTAGTGTTAGAACAACTGCTGGGGCAGTGTATTTCGATAACCTGGGATCGGGAAACACTTTAAACAGTCAGTTTGGCAATAATAAAAGCAAGGGAGAGGTATCCATCTCCTATGGAATTAACCTTGCCTATCAAATTTCTAAAAGAGTTAAGATCCGCTCCGGAATCAACAAGGTAGCCTTAAGTCATAATACCCAGGACATTGATTATGCCGCTGCGGTGAGCGCTATCGCCTTAAATTCAGAGCAGCCAGTATATCACTCCCCGGGAGGACAAATTGATCGGGAGGTGGTTGCCCTTAGCTCCGCCCGGATCACAGGAGAGCTAAATCAACAAATGGATTTTCTTGAAATCCCTGTTGAAATTGAATTTGCCCTTATCGATAAGCAAATAGGGCTTAATATTATTGGAGGTGCCAGCACCCTTTTCCTGAGTGATAATATGGTTACTTTAAATTCCCCGGAGTCTTCCAACATCCTTGGAGAAGGCAATAATTTAAACAACATAAGCTTCAGTACCAACATAGGAATAGGAATTGATTATAATGTCTCGCCAAGGTTTCAGTGGAACCTGGAACCCATTTTTAAGTATCAGTTAAACACCTTTAACAACGCCCCCGGGGTGAAGCCTTATAATTTTGGAATTTATTCCGGGTTTAGTTTCAGATTTTGAAACAGCTGGAAAAAATAACAAGATCCCCAAAGTTGCTGCAATTACCCTCACCATTAACCATAGTGGGGATTTAATGGGTAATCTCCGGAATTTGCCGGAATTATAGCGTCAATTTTGGGGTTGTTTTTAAAATTTGTGTGCTGCTTAAAGGTAACGACCCCCTTTGTGCAGAGGGGCACTAATTGGCGCCAAAATAAAAATCATATCCACTCATACTCCCCATTATTTAAAACCCGGGCTTACTTTCTCCCCGGTGGTTATCAATTATGTCTTTGTACCCTATATAAAATCTTGCTGATTTTGGTGGCTCCTTGAAAGCTAAGATCAAAAATTCACACCTCCATATTCCCTGTGAAATGTAGTTGATTATGCGAATTTTGCCGAGCAAAGAGAATTTCAGCTGGAAGATGCAAGTAGGAATTTAATAAACCAGGACGGAACCAGGTTAATGCCCGGACTAACCCAAATTGGTGATGCATTCTGGTTCATTATCTTTCCTTCATTGTTCTTGTCGCTCTTCATTGCCTTGAATATTTCAGGACCACTCCGCCCGTCAAAAGTTGCTGTGTTGAAACCAGAGATAAATTCCTGGAAGCAACTCCAGGACTGAAAAGTGGTTGTCCACTACCTAAAATAACTGGCGCGATACCAATACGGTATTCGTCAAAAAGATTTTCATTTATAAAAGTCTCTGAAAGCTTTGCGCTACCGAAAACATACATATCTCTCCCCCCCCGCTCTTTAAGTTTCTTAATATGGGCAGAGGCATTTTCACTAATAAGGGTCGTATTGTTCCACTGGGCAGATTTCAATGTCTTAGAAAAGACAAGTTTTGGTATACTGTTCATCAGTTCAGCAATTTCTCCTTCTGCCTTAGTCCAATATGCTGCCATACCTTCATAGGTCACACGTCCAAATACAAGGTAGTCCGCAGAATTTAATTGTTCAATACTCAGTTTTTCCAGTTCTTGTCCCCAAACAACATTATGAAAAGATAAATCCCATTTTTGGTTTCCCTCAAAGTATCCGTCAAGGGTAATTATGTTCCACATTATTAGTTTTCTCATTTTGTTTCCTTTTTAAATCATTGGTTGCTATCTTTAGAACTGCCGCATAATGAGTTTGTATGATTTGTGCGACCTAAAAATTAAGAATTTTTACGCCGTAACATTATTTTTATTGAATGTTTGAAGGTTAAACAAGTTCTAATTTAAGTATAAATTATATACGGTGATGCCGAGGTTTATTATTTGTTCAGCCAATTATTAACGTATTTAATTATGATTACAACGAAAAAAGAAAACCCAAACGACATAGATTTGGTAACATTTTTGGATTATTGAATCGTTAGTAGTTATATTATAAAAAAAATTGGAAAATTTTGTTTACCCAAAACCTTTTGAAACTTTTAAAGTGGATACATAGGTACTCGTATCGTACCCAAATGAATTTAAAAGTTCAATTCTTTATATGTCAGATAAAATTCTATTGGAAAGATCTTTTTACGAAAACCAAAAGAAATAAAAAAGCTAATCGGTATCCAAAGGGATTTCTAGAAGTACAATTTAAATTTATAGTTATGACTGAGGGTGAATTATATAAACTGATAGATTTAATTAAAGAAATTAATCGAATAGAAGTTATGCTAAAATTGCATTCTAAAAATAAAGAATCCAAGGTAATGCTAAACCAGTATAACGCAAAGAAGCTAAAATTGACAAAAGAAATAATTTCTGAATTGTTAGCGACTTCAGACAGATCTTACCTGAGTATGGGTGTTATTAAATCAATATTTGATAAGTTTTATAAAAATCATGAATTTTTTCGAGACAACAACAAACAAAACCTCGATTATAAAAAATTGATCGATGCCATTTAATACAAATATAAATGGTAATTAAACAAGCAAATAATTGAAGTATAAGGTCTTTCAATTCTTTACAGTATGCCAACAAGCCTTTCCAAATAAATGAATACCTGTAACGAATGTACAGCATCCATCTCGAGTTATAGTGGAAAAAACTGAACTTGTTTTGATGTATGGTTTGGATTTAGCAAAGAATCCACCATTGCCGAGGTACAAAAACAGAATTACAAAAACTTGCTCACGGGATTTATCTAGGCACAGAAGTCGAGGAAGGTGACGGAATCCCCCTTGAGAAAAAAAGGAAATGCTGACAGCGCAGTTACCGGAACATTTTGAAAAAGGAGAGGTGCTCAAGGAGAAAATTAAAAATAATTTTAATAAGATCCTTTGATTTAGAACCTTCCAATGACAAAACCTATAGTAAATACTGGTTGGTAAAAAACAATAGAAACAACATAGAGAATATGGATAACCATGCCGTATCCCTTAAAAAAAAGCTGTTTAAAGGTTAAATATTAAAGAAGAATTAAATAGACCTCCTTTAGAATTCCTGATTCTGGTCTCTTTGCTATCAAAGATAACTTGAAATTTAATTGCTGAATTCATTAAAAAAATTGGCTGAAAAACAGGAATACCATTAATATTCAGGGATTTGGGAAAAAGTGAACTATCCCGGTGCAAGCCCACGAGGCATCCACCGGGAGAAAGTTTTTTATTTACTAAAACCCATCCGTTTTCAAACTTTCCTCTAAAATCGAGGCAAGCCTCGGAGAATTAAACCCAAAAGAGATTAAACAAAACTGATTTTAATTCCATCGAATGGATGGAATTAAAATCAGGCAGGGGCAAACTTCATTTAACCTAAATAAGTTGAGATGGACAAAAAGATGAATAAAATAATTGCTTTAGGGCAAAACATAAGAATTGATACTCATGATTGTAACTCCCTCACAATCCAAAGTAAACACTCATTTGCATAAATAACCCCCTCCATATCTATTAAAAAGCCTTTTTCATTTTTTCGCTATTTTAATGTATGCTGCACCGAAAAATATTCAAATGCAGCATTCAGTGGTTTAGAATACGGTTTCCCTGCTTGACAATAGAATTTAAACAGGACAGCAGATCAACTTCAAGTAGTTATTAAAAAAGATTCTCTAGTATCATCCTTATCATAAGCAGGAATAGTTCGAAAAATATCATTTTCTTTTCAGGACTTTTTCAGCTGCCTTCACAATGGCATTGCTGTTGAGACCGTATTTCTCCATCAATTTCTCTGGCGTGCCGCTTTCCCCAAAGGTATCCTGAGTAGCGACAAATTCCTGGGGCGTGGGATGATTCCTGCTTAGAAAGCCTGCAACACTCTCTCCGAGTCCCCCAAGATAATTGTGTTCCTCTGCCGTGACCAGGCAACCGGTTTTTCTAACGGAGGCTAAAATCGCCTCCTCATCCAGGGGCTTAATGGTATGTATGTTTATTACCTCGGCAGAAAT
>JBGSWA010000063.1:0-2802 GCA_041752645.1 Gillisia sp.
GTTGCTTCGAGGATTCTATTTTTTCCGGAAATATACTGAAACCGGGACTCCCGTAAAATCAAATTTCTCCCTCAGCTGATTTTCCAGGTAGCGTTTATAGGGTTCCCGAATATACTGCGGCAGATTGCAGAAAAATGCGAACTGAGGCTGGGGCGTAGGCAATTGCATACAGAATTTTATTTTCACGTATTTACCTTTCCATGCTGGGGGAGGATAATTTTCGATTATCGGCAGCATAGTATCATTGAGCTCACTGGTTTTAATTTTCTTGCTTCGGTTTTTAAACACCTCAACCGCGGTTTCAATAGCCTTAAAAACACGTTGCTTGGTCAGGACTGAGATAAAAACGATTGGCACATCGGTAAAAGGTTCAATCTCATGCCGGATCTGCTTCTCAAATTCCTTCAGGGTATTGGTTTCTTTTTCCATTAAATCCCATTTGTTCACCAGGATCACGATCCCTTTCCTGTTGCGTTGCGCCAGCCAAAAGATATTTTGCACCTGCCCGTCAAAGCCGCGGGTGGCATCCATGATGATCAAGCAGACATCACAATTTTCAATTGCTCGGACCGAACGCATTACCGAATAAAATTCCAGGTCTTCCTTTACCTTGGATTTTCTTCTGATCCCGGCGGTATCTACCAGGTTGAATTCAAACCCATAGCGGTTGTATTTTGTATCTATGGAATCCCGGGTTGTTCCCGCAATATCGGTAACTATATACCTGTTTTCGCCTATAAGGGCATTTATAAAAGAAGATTTCCCTGCATTTGGCCTACCGACCACTGCAAAACGAGGCAATTCTGTTTCGTCTTCCTCCTCCAGCTCCGGCAAGGCTTCGATCAAAGCGTCAAGCAAATCTCCTGTCCCGCTCCCGCTGGTACTGGCAACCGGGTAATAATCGCCTAAACCCAGCGAATAAAATTCCACTGCATTTTCAAGACGTTTTGAATTATCGACTTTGTTCACTACCAGGAAAACCGGTTTTTTAACTTTTCGAAGTAATTTTGCAACCTCCTCATCCATCCCGGTAATTCCGGTTTCCACGTCTACCATAAAAATAATGGCATCGGCTTCATCTATGGCAAGTTCTACCTGCTTATCAATTTCCGACTCAAATACATCTTCACTTCCTTTTACATAACCGCCTGTATCGATCACGGAAAAAGTTTTCCCGTTCCAGTCAGATTTCCCGTAATTCCGGTCCCGGGTTACCCCGCTTACCGCATCCACGATCGCCTCCCGGCGTTGGATCAATCGGTTGAAAAAGGTGGATTTTCCTACATTCGGTCTCCCCACAATGGCTACTATATTGCCCATATCGAGTTAAGTCTTTTTTATTAATTTGCAAAAATAGCGCTTTTTAGCTTAATATGATTCTCCCACCCTGTTGTATTTAAATTTAAGATTTTATATTTGCATCCCCTTTGGGAAAGGATCCTGTAGAACCCGGGATTTAGGTCCTCTCGGCAAGGGATCAACCAGAAATAAGGATTTTTTTACCACAGTTTTTCAGAAACCAAAAAACACAGCCTTATGCCCACCCAATTCATAGAATACAAAGATTTTAAGAAAGAGAATTTTACCGAAAAGGAATTCCCAAAAGCAGAATATGAAAACTGCAGCTTTAGTGGCTGCAATTTCAGCAAAACTGATCTCTGTGGAATTTTATTTTCAGAATGTAGCTTTGAGAATTGCGATTTGAGTATGGCCAGCGTAAAATACGCGAGCTTTAGGGAGGTCCGCTTTACAGATTGCAAGCTCCTGGGAATGCGCTTTGATGAGTGTGACAATTTTTTACTTTCATTTAATTTTGAAAATTGCATTGTCAATTTTTCTTCCTTTTACAGATTAAAGCTCAAAGGCATACAGTTTAAAGGCTGTAAACTGGAACAGGTGGATTTTGCAGAAACATTCCTGAAGAATTCGAGCTTCAAGGATTGTGATCTGAGTGGGGCGAACTTTGGAAACACCAACCTGGAGGGTTCCGATCTGCATTCGGCCATAAATTTTTCAATTGATCCAGAGGCCAACCAGATCTCCAAAGCAAAATTTTCAACCAGAAATATCTCCGGCCTTTTGGATACCTATAACATCTCTATACGATAGAACAGCCCACAGGATTCAGTCATAAGGTTTTGGCGCGGCGATCTTCTCCTCCCGTTTTTAGGCTGCAATCAAGCTTGTTTCTGAATTTATAATGCTATTGAAGGCCCCGGAATTCGATTCTGTTTTTTAAGAGGATAAATTCCCTATAAACTACATATAGCGAAGTTTTTTATCAGTTAAATCAAGGAGTGCATACTATTTCTCACTTTTTATTGTACTATATGGCTAAATAATAATTGCTAAATTAGTATATTTATGCAAATTAAATATACATGGAACTATTTTCCTGCCCGAAATGTCAAGATAACCACATTATTAAGAGTGGTATTGTCAGGGGAAAACAGCGCTATTTATGCAAGAACTGCACCTATTATTTCACGGTGAACAAGCTGGGAAAAAAGATCGACAGTTATTACGTCACCAAGGCCTTACAGCTCTACCTGGAAGGCCTGAGCTTTCGAGAGATCGAACGGATTTTAGGGGTGTCTCACGTCACAGTGAGCAACTGGGTGAGCGCCTATAAAATAAAAAAGCCCACCAATGCAAATTACCATCCGACCTACCGGATTTTCAATCACCTGGAATTGTTGAATTATCTTAAAAACAAGGAGCAGCTCTCAGGGGCAGGGATGATCATTACTGAGTTGGGAGATAAGTTCATGCTAATAAAATGGGAGCGTTTCAGGGATTAAC
>JBGSWA010000064.1:0-5054 GCA_041752645.1 Gillisia sp.
TCTTTGTCAGATTTGTTGGCAAACAGATAGAGAAGCCCCTGCCTTATCGGAAACCCTTTTCCTTACCCTCCTTTACAGCATCTGCATTAAGGCTTGGAAATGCGCCACTCTTCCCAATGTAGGGGCACAATCACAACCATGCCGCAAGGAAAAAAGGCCTCTAATTGGCAAATCCTGCCGAAATATACCTCCACGAATCTCCAAATGAATAGGGACTAAACAACTTAATTATAAGCCAACAAAAAAGCTCCAATTCCTTAGAGCTTTTTTGCTGCGATTTGTGGCCTGTGGCTCTTCAGAGGAGATTCGCACAACAACTGACATAACCCTATATTAACACCTTTGAAGCCCATTTTATAACAGGCATCCGATGTATGCGCCTCAAGCTTCTATCTGGGGCCTCTCCGTCTGCCATCCCCGGGAGTGCTGCCCCCGAAGTTGCCTATTTTATAGGTAAAACTAAGCATTGCATACCGAGTCAGGATCAGGCTTCGGGTGTCCTGAATATAATCATCCCCGATATTCCGGCGGGTATCTACATTTTGATCCAATACATCGTATACGTTTACTTTTATAGTTGCATCGTCATTCAGGAATTTGTAACCAAGGCTCATATTCCATAAAATTGAAGTATTATCAAATCCAGGGGAAACATTTCCAAAATAATTGTAAGAAATATCATTGCCAAAAACCACGTTTTTTGGCCAGAAGGTTGTAACCCCCAAACCTACGCGATGATTAATGACTTCCTCATCCCTGTCGGGATTAATATCATAACTCGTGCTGTTAAAAGACAGGTTGTAATTAGGGTTAATTTCAAAAAGTTCTTCAATGGCATAGGTGAAACCGATATTTGGACTAAAGGAATAACTCTCTGCATTGTATTTAACTGCGTTAATGAATCCAACATTTTTGTTGTATGAGGCATTTAATCTTATTGAATACCGTAATTCCTTAAGCTCATCTTTAATTTGCTTGTTATAAGAGGCCCCAATATTTGCATTCTTTGCGCCATTGACATTTGTGTAGGTAGTATTTCGGACCAGGTCTTCATCTACAGTGGTGACTGAAACCACGTTGTTATCTGTAATACTCATGTTTATCCAACTTGAAAACCCGCTCCTGGTAGCAAAATCAAAATTGCGGTAATCGAAATTTATACTTTGCCTGTAGGATGGCCTTAGTTCAGGATTTCCCACAACTATGTGCAACGGATTGGTGCGATCTACCACAGGTTGTAACTGCCTGATGGAAGGAATATCAGCATTGGTATCATAGCGAAGGGAAAGACTTTTGGACCTTTCCAACTCATATCTCACTTGTGCCCTGACAAAAAGATTGTTATAATCGTTATCAAAAGAACTTTCCTCAAGAAAATTTTCGTTTTCAAGGCTTGTGTGAAGCAATCCGAAATTGGTATTAATCCTCCAGATATCCCCTTCATAATTCAAACCCAGATTTGGGGTATGCCGTATGCTGGTCACCTCAAAATCGTTGCTCAAAACATTATTCAGAATATTATAATCCCCATCCTGGTTTTCAGCTTCATATACATATCTTTTATTTGTCGAATTGGAATAATCAAAATCATAGGAAAGGTCAAGGAAAAACTCAGGGGCAAGGACACTGCGCTTACTCACCTCAAAGGAATACTCATCCTCCTTTTCATCCTCATCTATAAACTGATCCTGAATTTCTGTAACCACATTCTCTCCCTGAAAAAACATGCTTTCAGAATAATAAAAATTATCATTTCTCTGCCTGCTGTGATCATTGGAAAATTCCATTTGCAAAAATGCCCCCCTACTCCCAAAACGTTTTATAAAATCAATATCATTGCTGAAATTTTCACGTTCAAGTTGTTCATTGCTCATAGAGGTGGCATTATTTATGAGATTTTGATTTTCATCTAAGGATTCAGATGACCTGTCTCGGTAGGAAGACCCGTAGTTGGAATTAAATCTGGGCCTGACTGAGAGCCTTGTGAGGGTATCAAATTCCACTTCGAATCGGGCATTAGCCCTATGACTGTCATTCAAAAGGGTGCTTTTGTCGTCCGAATTCGTAAAATAACGGGAATCCGGGAGTATATTTTCCCTTGCTACGGTTGTACTGCGTTCCGTATCGTTTCTTCCGAAGAAATAATCGGCGTTTAATTTAATATCTTCCTCCCATTTATTCACGAAATTTAAACCAGCGGTTTCAGCCTTTGTAATCCCATCCCTGCTACCGCCATAAACGTTTCGGGCGGCTCCCCTGCCCATCATCCCATAAACCTCATCATAACTAAACCCGGAGCTGTTAATGTTATTCGAGCTGCCCAATACACTTACCCGAAGATCGTCTTTAAAATAATTCCCAATCCCGCTGAGCTCATACCTGCCATCTGTGCCACCCCCTGCAGTAGCACGTGCAAAATAGCCTTTATTTCTGTCTTCCTTGATCGTGATATTCACCGTTTTATTATCGGGATCACCGGGACGACCCGTAAATTCCTGGGCTTTGGTTTTGGTATCCATTACCTGAATTTTATCTATAATTTCCTTTGGAAGGTTTTTAGTGGCAATTCGATGATCATCCCCAAAAAACTCCTCTCCATTTACCAAAAATCTGGATACAGGTCTTCCGTTAACCGTAATATTCCCATCAATATCCACCTCTACTCCTGGAAGTTTTTTCAGCAGTTCTTCAAGGTTTGCATCCGGGCGTGTAATAAAAGAATCGGCATTAAATTCTAAGGTATCTTTTTTTATGGTAATAGGTGCACGATTTGCTGTAACAACAACCTCGTTTAAATTGTTGGTTTCAGTTTCCATCGAAATATCACCCATTTCCATGGCCTCCGAAATTTTAATTTGCTGGTAGTAGGGCTTAAAACCGGAAAAAGAAATTATGAAATTTAATTTTTCGGCCTCGGTTTTTCCTGCTATTGAAAAGCTCCCGTCATCTTCTGAAACCGTATAGGTCACAAGACTGCTATCTGCGATTTTCTCCACAAAAACGGTGGCAGATTCCAATGGTCTGCCATCCTGATCCAGGATCTTCCCCGTAATTTCGAAATTTTGTGCACTAAGATTTTGAATAAAAATAAAAAAAAACGAAAAAATGAGCAGTCTCATACCGAAATATTTTATATATAATGACAATTATTTAAGTTTAGACTTTTAAAACTGTTAATAGTTTAACAGCCTTTGCCATTTTTTTTAAGGTTTTTTATTATTATGGGAACAGCCATTTTGAGAAAATGGAAATAAACTAAAATTCAGGAGTTACGTAGAATAAAAACAACTCAATACCTTGAAAATAAAGAGTGAACCACCACTACCAAAATTCTCCAACATCTCCTTAAATCATATCGCGACAGGAAGCTACGTTAAAACTTTTATCGGATGATGTGACAAAGTTTTACAGCCCTGGTATTCCTTCTACTGTAGGGCTTACCGTGACAATTCCTTTTTGGTCATTAAAGTATATTCGATCTATACATACCTCCCGGTTATAACCGGCCGCTCTTCCCATATGAATTCCTTTGGGCCTTGTAAACCTGTGGTAAATGATATACCACTGATCGGTTTCAGGAATGTTGAGAATGGAATTATGTCCTGTGCCATAAATTTCGTTCTCGGGAGATTTCTCAATTACCAGGTTATCTTCAGGAATTTCGAGTGGCCCTGTGGGCGAGGCAGATGTTGCATAACGCACCTTGTAATTCGGGCTTCTTGTATCGTCTTCAGACCAAAGAAAGTAATAAATTCCACCTCTATAAAAAACCTCTGTTCCTTCTCTAAAACTGGCATCCGGGGTAATAATTTCTGTAGTTCCTTCTTTCAGGGAAACCATGTCCTGATTTAATTCAGCAACTGCCATAAAACCGTTCCCCCAATACAAATAACTTTTTCCCGTTTCAGGATCTGTAAAAACATCTGGATCTATCACCTGACCCCGATGTATTCCTTCAGGTCGCTCAGCTATTAAAGGATTGCCAAGGTCAACAAAAGGACCTGTAGGATTATCCGCAACTGCTACCCCAATCTTTTGAGCTGCGGTGAAGTAGTAAAAGTATTTATATTCTCCATTTATTTCCTTTTCGATAATACAGGGAGCCCAGGCATTTTTATCGGCCCAATGGACATCTTTTTCTAAATCCAGGAGTATCCCTTCATCTTTCCAATTAATTAAATCCTCAGAAGAAAAGCTCTTAAAATACGTTCCAGACCAACCTGTAAAACCATCGCTGGTAGGATATAGGTGATATTTCTTGGTTTTATTGGAATATAAGATTTCAGGATCTGCGTAATACCCATTCAACACAGGATTATTGGCAATCTCAGCTGTAACTTTGTAGGTTTTATCAATAGCTCCTGCAAGTTGTATAGTGTAATTGAGGACTTTGTTTTCAAAATTCTGGGGTCCTTCTTGTTTTATAGTTGCTCCGGGGAATAATTTGAAATCAGGATCAAAATTACTTAAATCGGTTCCGGATTTTACCGGAAGATAAATGAATGAATGCTGCTCCTCAATACTAATATTATTGATTTTCACTTCCTGAGAATTTGATCCCAAAATAGAAGGCAGGCTATCTGATGGAAATGCCTGTAACAAGCTTTCTGATTCTAATTTGGTTATGGGAATTACCGTTCCATGACGCGGATGAAAATTCATCGAAACTTGCTGGTCAACAACTTTAAAATTTTCAAGATCCTTACTTTCGGTAAACTGGTATCTTCCATCCATATAAACATCATAGCTAAGAATATATGTTTCAGAATCTATCAGTTTAAACACACTTGAGCCTTCAACAGCCTGCTCGGTTTGATCTACATTTCCCTCTGATGCAATATACCCCGAGTGTAGGCTATCTGAAACCGCTACCTTAATTCCCTTATCCCTTTCTCCTTCAGTCTTATAAAACAAATCATTGTTGTCCGGTAAAAACATTTACAAAGTTAGTCATCCTATATATTTAGGATGCTAACGAGCGTTTACCTTGTATTAGCTTGTTTTTCACTATGCCTCTGAGAATTCGATATTTGAGAAAAAATATTTTTTTCTTT
>JBGSWA010000065.1:0-20893 GCA_041752645.1 Gillisia sp.
ATATTGCTCAAGAGATCATTTTTTATAGAGAGGCAGTAGCGAACTCAAAGGCCAAAATTTTAGTATAACTCAATTAGGTGATAAAGACTGGATTAATATAAAATTAAATTAGCCATCCTCGTTTTTTTTAATTGAACATTAAATCTAGTTGTCCGTTCTGCATTATTGGTTCTGTATTTTGAATTTTCCATCTCATTTTTACCGGCATCAATAGGATGGACAATCAAGCCCGTGGCACAGTACAAACACAGTTATTTATACTAATGGTTATGGGGTAGTTTCTCACCAATAACTGGAGAAAGTTTTTTTTGACTACAGATAATGTCAGCAAAGAAGTAGCTTATGCAGAGAATATCCTTGAAAGCCATCTTGATCATGTATCTCGACATACAGCTATGAAATTGGAGCTTTGAGTAGCAACAACGAGATCAAAAAGGCTGTAAAAGGTGTAAATTCAAATCTTAATGGAAAAGGAGGCTGGGTGTTTGATAGAGGAGCGGACAATTGCGATCCTCAGGAATTTTTTTATAAGTGAAACCGACCAATGTATTATCCGCCTTAAAAGAAATACAAAGATTCCCCACAAGGATCAAGAGATCAATGTAAGTCTGCTAGGGAAAAGGGTGGAATTCGAAAGCTCACAAAGAGTGGCCAAAATCAAAAAAAACAAGCCTGTTACCAAGAGCTATGAACTGGCTGCTATCCGGGTAATGTATGGAGTAAAAGGCAAACAACACCCAGTATGGTTGGTCATATCCAGGAACATCTTACCTGGAGGCCTTTGTTACCTACTCAGTCAAAAGCAATCTCACCGAACCTATCCAAAGTAGCTAATTGGGCATTTAAGGGGTATGGATTTCGCTGTAAAATAACCTTTTGCTGTAATCACACTCTTTTGCATGGTGATTAGTCAAAACCGGCTTTCATCCTGAAAATATAAGCTCACGGAATGAACTTTATCTTTATTTGATTTAATCTTATCTGAATTAAAGAAATTTCAAGGTTTTTTAAAAAGCTCCTCAGCCTTTTCATCCTTTTTATGATGTGATTTTCGTGCTAGCTTCAGTTTTTTGGAATGATAGTTCCGCCTGCAATGCGAATATAATGCGCCATAAGCTACTTTTTCTTTCAATTCTTCTTCTATGAGCAATTGTAATTCGACATAAGAGCTTATTGTAGTATTGGCATCTAAAACTTTTTCAGCTATGAAGTTCTGAGCTTTCTCAGAAATTGTCCGAGTATTATTCCCGCCACTTTTTACTTCTAAAAGAGTAGAAAGTCCGAAGCTTACATATTCTTTGGTCCAATCCCGAATGGTTTTTTCTGTTCTCCCCAGTTTTTTTCCGATATCACTTTGAAACTGATAGTTCCCCTGTTTAATATAAAGCAAGGTTTCTATCCTGTCTTTCTTGAGGATACCCTTTGCTTTTAAGTGTTCTTTTTATAAGAATTCAACACTCTCTTTGATCTCTATGGTTATCTTTTTTGGCATTGATAAAAATATGCAATATTCCAGTAAAATCAAAGGTTAAATGGTATCATATCTCTTTATGAGTTAAAAATACGATGGTATTTTTCTTGTACTTAGGTCCTCTAAAACGAGCTTACAAACATATAAAGCCCCTATTTTTTGATCTTTTTAGGTTCATTTTTGTAATGCTTATTAAATTTCCAGTAGGACAATGCCCCCAACACGGCTACCCCGGCAAGTGAGTAATAGATGAAGGTAGGAGTAATAACCTTCTCGCCACTGGCATAGGAATGCAATCCTGCGAGATAAAAATTAACCCCGAAATAGGTCATCATAATACTTGCAAAGGCAAGGATGGCCATCAGGTTAAAAAACCACCTGCTTCGCAAGCCCGGCACTAATCTCATGTGAATAACAAAGGCATACACCATGATGCTTATCAGGGCCCAGGTTTCCTTTGGATCCCAGCCCCAATAGCGACCCCAACTCTCATTGGCCCACTGTCCTCCCAAAAAGTTCCCTATGGTGAGCATCACCAGGCCAACGGTTAAGGCCATTTCGGTAATGATGGTGATTTCCTTGATGTTCAAATCCATTTTTACCTTGTTCTTCGCTGTTGTCATGATCATAAGCAGCAGGGACACGGCCCCGAGGATCATGCCCAGGGTAAAAGGACCGTAACTCGCCACAATTACAGATACGTGGATCATCAGCCAATACGAATCCAAAACGGGCTGTAAATTGGCAATAGAGGGATCCATCCAGTTCCAGTGTGCTATCATCAGAAGCATGGAGGCTACAAAGGCGGTGGAGGCAATGGTCAAATAACTTTTTCTCCCGAAGGCAAGGCCAAAAAACATGGTAGCCCAGGCTACATAAATCATAGATTCATAAGCATCACTCCAGGGTGCATGTCCTGAAATATACCACCGCGCACCAAGCCCTGCAGTATGCAGGACAAACAGTAATAAAACGGAAATGGCGCTTATTGTTATAAGCATGCGCAGAAGAGCACTGTCCTTAAAGATTTGCGATATCACAAGGATTAGCATCAGCACCCCGGCAAGCATATACCAGAGGTACAAACTCCGGAAGATATCATAGGTGTTATAGGCTATTTCAGCATCAATCCTGCCCTCTGAGGGGATCACCTCTGCCCCGAATTTCTTCTGAAAACCGTGGATGCTCTGTAATAACTCATCAGATTGGGTATAATCCCCGGAGGCCGAGGCCTCGCGCAGCGTATTGATGTATAATGGCAGGATGGAGCTGGCATACAGGGAATCTACTCCCTTAAACCCTGAGGCAGGAACATCCTTGTAGGCCACCCAACTATTATTCTGGTCTCCCGGAATTGGAAAAACGCGAAGCATTTTTCCCTGTAAGGCATTGAACAGCAAATTCACCTTCCGGTCTGTTTCTATAAAATCCTTTTGAAATTGATCTGGCACGGCTGCCTGGTAGGCATCTTCCAGATAAGGCGTCAATTTATACCCCCCGCTGGTGTCAAAGAAATCGGTCATCGCCAGGTATTTTTGGTCTACACTCACCCCGGCAATATGACGAATGCTATCGTTATTGGGCTTTACATAGATCATCGGCACATTGTACCACAAGGCCGGATTCCCGGTCATAGAGACCAGGATCTGATCTGAATTCAGGCCTTCATACGAAGTTTTTTTACTGAGTTTCCGCACCAGTTCTGAGGCAAAGGTATTTGCGGGTTTCATCCGGCCACCAGCATCCTGGATCACCAGTTTTCCAAATTTCGCAGCATGTTCCGCCTTTATTACATGAGCCATCAAAATTGAATCGATCTCCGCCTTTCTGGAATTTTGATGCGTGTGCTCCTTTTGATCCGCCTGCGCAAATCCGGTTCCACTCAGCATCAGAAGACTCAGGATGGTGATTAATTTGGCTTTTTTAGCTTTCACCTCATCAAGTTTTACTTTTAGTTTTCCAAAACGGCTTCCCCTGTCAAACAAGATGAGCATCAGCCCTAAATACAATAGGGTATATCCGATATAGGTGATCCAGGTGCCCCAGTAATCGTGATTTACAGAGAGGATGGTCCCCTTTTCATCAGTGTCAAAAGAAGCCTGAAAAAACCTGTAACCCTCGAGGTCCAACACATGGTTCATAAAAATTTCATAAGGCCTGGATTCCCCGTTTTCTTCTATAATTTCGACCTTGCTTTTAAAGGAAGCATAGCTTGGGGAAGGATTGTTTTCGGTCCCGGGATATTTTTCTGCGACAAAATCGTGGAGCTTTAATGAAAAAGGCAATTTTTTTACTTTAGACCCGTAGGACAAATGAAAATCCAACCCCCCTACCTGAAGCGGTATCGGTGGATTTATGATCCCTTTTCCCCCGAGCATATTGATTGTTTTTGACTCCCCAGCTGTGGTAACCCTTAAAGAAACAGCATTGGGTTGTCCCTGGGATTTCTCTGGGGCCGGCATCACATCAAACACCCCCCGGATCATAGGTTCCGGAATTACAAATTGAATTCCCTCGAAGGTGTATAATGACCTGAGCATAAATGGCTGCAAACTATCGGAGGTGACCTCCCCCTCCAATTTATCAGACATTCGCATAAAATTTCCCTTATAGGGAGTGGTTATTTTATAGGTTGCATCCGCCTCATTAACACTTAAATTAATTGCGCCCTCTGTCGGGGCATTAAGTGCAAAACGCATATTGTGGATATTGGTGATCTCCCCTTCTTTTAAATAGTGTTCATGCCGGCCACCATCGCCTGCCTCCACTATTTTAAGATAATTATCCCCATCTTCCCTCGGCACGATTCCCTCTTTGGCACCGTGGATAAAATTGACCACCTCCAGGGTGATGGGTTGCTTGTTAAAATCGGTATCAATGCGAAGCTCGTTTTCTGTCTCGGGGGCAAAAAGTACCGGTTCCTCCACCTGTCTTCGCAGGGGTTTGCCATCTATTTCTCCATCTATGTAAGCCGTGAGAAAGGTCTGGTCGGAGATAAAGGTATTGGTGGTAGCTCCTTCCCTGATGGGCATTATCCCCTCATAACTGATATACCTGGTTACAAAGGCCCCGATCAGAATAAGGACAAAGGAAAGGTGAATTAAAAGAGAGGACCATTTTTCCCTTTTATGAAGATTATACCTGTAAATATTTCCTGCAAAGTTTATAACAAAAAATACCATGATCCCCTCAAACCACCAGGTATTATAGATTAAAACACGGGCGGTTTCAATGGTATAAAAACTTTCTATAAAAGTTCCCAAGGCCATGGCAATTGCGAAGACAATGAACAAGACTGCCATAATCCTGGTAGAAAATAGGACAGACGCTATTTTATTTTGCATTTATTATATTTTAAAGTGGCACAAATTTAACAAAAATTAAAATATTCCCCAATGATTTCAAGGCTTCAATTGGTATAACAAATGTTAATTTAAACCGCATAATTTTTGGTAATTTAGCCAAATGATCCGCATCGTACTTTTTGGCACTGGAAATCTAGCCACGCATTTGTTTAAAGCCTTCTCAAATTCCGCGAAATTTAAGGTAGTCCAGGTGTATAACCACCAACCTGAAAGTCTTGAATTTTTTAAAGAAAAAACCGATACCACCACCGCTTTGGATGAAGTAGTGCCGGCCGATATTTATCTCTTTGCCCTAAAGGACGATGTGATCCGGGATCTCGCAGAAAAAGTGATTTACAAAAACGCATTGGTGCTGCATACCTCCGGGGCAGTCCCGATCAGCGCTTTAGGTTGTTTTGAGCGTTGTGGCGTGTTTTATCCCCTGCAAAGCTTTTCCAAAAACCAACCCGTGGATTTTAAGAATGTTCCCATTTGTATTGAGGCCACCTCCCCCGCTGCACTGCAAGTTCTGGAAGAACTCGCCACGGAGATTACCCCCAGGGTATACCAAATTTCTTCCCAGCAGCGAAAAGCGCTGCACCTGGCCGCAGTATTTGTCAATAATTTTGTGAATTATCTGTATAGCGAAGGGCAGGATATTTGCGAAAGAAATAACATTCCCTTTGAAATATTACACCCCCTGATTTTGGAAACAGCCACGAAAATCACCCAGTTAAGCCCAAAGGAGGCCCAAACCGGACCAGCCAAAAGAAATGACCTTGCAGTGATCAAATCGCATCTGGAACTCTTAAATGAAGAACAACAAAAAATATATCAAATTTTAACCCAGTCAATTCAAAATCTACATGGAAAAGAATTATAAAGAATATTTAAATCAGATCAACACCTTTATCTTTGATGTGGATGGCGTCCTGACCGATGGCACGATTCAGGTAAGCACACAAGGGGAGTTATTGCGCAGCATGAACATGAAAGACGGGTATGCCTTAAAAGCCGCCCAGGAAAAAGGCTATACCGTATGTATTATCTCCGGCGGAACAAATGAAGGGGTCCGGTCCCGGTTGAGGAATTTAGGCCTCACCAACATATTCCTTGGAATACAGGACAAGGTGGAACAGCTCGGGGGGTTTATGAACACTCTTGATCTGAAGCCGGAAAATGTACTCTATATGGGGGATGATATCCCGGATTATGAGGTCATGAAATTGGTTGGAATGCCTTGTTGCCCCCAGGATGCTGTAGCTGAAATAAAAGAAATCAGCAGGTATGTCTCTCATAAAAAAGGAGGAAAAGGCTGTGTGCGCGATGTAATTGAGCAGGTTTTAAAAGTGCAGGGAAAATGGCTTAATAACGAGGCTCAATTATGAACTGGATGCTCCTTGTCATCGCAGGACTCTTTGAGGTGGGATTTGCATTTTGTTTGGGAAAGGCTAAATTCTCTACGGGCATCACCTCCACCTATTGGCTGATTGGCTTTTTAATTTCCCTTTCCATCAGCATGCTCCTTTTATACAAGGCCACCCAAAGCCTCCCAATTGGAACTGCCTATGCCGTATGGACCGGAATTGGGGCTGTGGGAACTGTCTTACTGGGGATCCTGGTCTTTAAGGAACCTGTTTATTTCTGGAGGTTATTCTTTTTATCAACCCTCATCGCTTCTCTGATAGGACTAAAATTTGTATCCAACTAATTTCGAATTTTCCTGCTATGCTCCTATTCCTGCTGCAATTGGTCAGATATCAAAATTTATTGCTGATCATCGCTACCCAATACCTGATTAAATATGCCTTGTTTAAGAGTTTTGGAATTCAGATAAGCCTGAGTGATCTTGAATTCTTTTTATTGTGCTTTTCCACCGTGAGTATCGCCGCTGCAGGAAATATAATCAACGATCTCTACGATTTGGAAACCGATAGGATCAACAAGGTAAAAAAACAGCTCATCGGCACAAAAATATCTGTAAAGGCTGCACAAACCGGCTATATGATCCTGAGCATCCTTGGGGTTGGAATTGGATTTTACCTTTCAAATGCAATCGGAAAACCGGGATTCTCGGCAATATTCATCATTATCTCCGGCCTTTTATATTTGTATGCCACCGCTCTCAAGGGAGTGCTGATTTTAGGGAATCTAATTATCAGCGCTCTGGTTGCGATGGTCATAATAATTGTGGGGGTATTCGATCTGTTTCCTGCCATTAGCCCGGAGAATCAAGCGATCCAGGCTAGCATCTTCTCTATTTTACTGGATTACGCCCTCTTCGCATTTTTGATGAACTGGTTGCGTGAAATGATAAAAGACCAGACCGATATTATCGGCGATTACAATACCGGGCGGAATTCCCTCCCCATCGCCATTGGAGCAAAACGTGCCCATTGGGTCATTGTTCTGGTGGGACTCATCCCCCTTTGCCTGGTTATATTCTATATTTACGATTATCTCTTTGAAAATTTGTATTCCGTACTTTATGCCCTTTTCTTTGTAGTAGGGCCGCTGCTTTATTTTTTAATTCATTTAATTGAGGCAAGAACAAAGGCGCAGTATTTAAAATTAAGCGCACTTTTAAAAATAATAATGGTCTTTGGACTAGTATCAATAGGACTTTATCAATTTATATTAACCTAAGCTATGCTGAGAGAAAAATTAAAAAACCACCGCATTATTTTGGCCTCGGGTTCCCCCAGGAGACATCAGTTTTTAAAAGATCTGGAAATCCCGTTTATAGTGGAACACAAGTCAGTAAAGGAGGAGTATCCCGACCATTTAAAGGCCAGCGAAATAACCGATTTTTTGTCTGAATTAAAAGCAAAAGTTTTTCTGAAGGAATTAAAATCCCAGGATATTTTAATCACCAGCGACACCATTGTCTGGCATAAGGAGGAAGCCTTAGGGAAACCGCATTCTACCTCTGAAGCATTCAAAATGATCGAATCTCTATCGGGAATGACCCACGAGGTAATTACCTCGGTAAGCTTTACCACCAACAAGCTGCAAAAAACAGTACACGACTCCACAAAGGTCACCTTCAAGGAGTTGAACAAATATGAAATAGATTATTACATTGAAAATTTCCACCCCCTGGACAAAGCAGGTGCTTACGGAATTCAGGAATGGATTGGCCTGATCGGGATCACCCGTATTGAGGGCAGTTATTTCAATGTGGTGGGCCTTCCTACCCATTTGGTTTATAAAACCTTACTGGAAATAGCCTCTCACTAATTTCTGTTGTCAACAAAATTCCTTTATGGTGTTTTTTTTATCTTATTTATTTAAAGAAAATGCGGCTCCCCTATCATTTTTTTTAGCCAAAAATTGATCCTTGGGATTGAACAGCAAGGAATTTCGGACTAAACCCTGAGGAATTACCGGTGAGCTATAAAAACAGTAAAATCACATAAAATGGGCAGCACGAAATCTCGAGTCAAACCCTTGGGGAAGCACTGAGGAATTACAGTTGAACCATAAAAAACTATAAAAACACCTATGAAACTCATAAAAGCGCTTCAGGGCATGGGCCTGGCCTCTCTTGCCCTGCTCTGGGGATGTGATCCGAATCCTGCAAAAACCGAAAAACCTGCTTCCCAGGAATTATCAAGGGAATTTAAAGCATATTGGTTTTCCGGGCAAGCAGAGATCACCTCCTACGCCTTGGAGCAATCCCGGTATGGGGAACCACGTCTGGGCTCTGCCGTGCTCATTTTTGTAACCGAAGATTTTCTCGAGCAAGCCCAGGTGAAGGCCGATCAAAGCATTCAGGGCAACTCCCCGGTATTAAAGCTCAATGCAGTCAAAAAATTCAATACAGGCATTTATTCCTATTCCATAATGCAAAGTACGTTTTATCCGCTGGCGGGAGACTCCCATGCGCTTAAGGTCTCTAGCTCTGTACAGGAATGGTGCGGGCATCGCTACACCCAACTAAACAACCGGGGAAATTTTGAGATCACCTCCCATTCCTATTTTCAGGGCGAGGCAGATCAGAGGCTACAGCTGGAGGCCACCTGGCTCGAAAATGAAATTTGGACCCAGTTGCGTATTGATCCCGATTTGCTGCCCACAGGAGAATTGCAAATGATCCCTTCTTTGGAATTCCTACAATTGGCTCACCTGGAGATTAAATCCTATCAGGTTACCGCTGAATTCTACCAGGATGGGGATTTAGGGGTGTACAAGCTCAGCTATCCATCACTTCAAAGGGATTTAAAAATTTATTACCACCCCAGCTTTCCTTTTAGTATTGAAAAATGGGAGGAGACCACCCTTGAAAAGGGGCAGCGCTACACCTCCACCGCCAGGAAAATGAAAATCTTAAAATCGGCCTATTGGGATAATAAATCCAATAAAGACGTACCTTTACGTGAAAAACTGAATTTAAATTAATGCTCGAGATCTTTAGTACTTACCGGAACGAAATTATTTATACCCTTGCAACAGTGGTGCTATTGCTCATATTTCAATTAATTTTAAAAAAAGCAGCACACAGAAAGGGACAGCGAAGTGATATAAATATTACCCGCACCCGGCTCATGTTCCAATACATCAATATTTTAATTATTATAATTGCCGTCTTTTTACTCGCCTTTGCCTGGGGAGCCAATTTAAAAGAACTCTCCCTGATATTTTCCTCTGTTTTTGCTGTCCTCGGAGTGGCCTTGTTTGCCATCTGGTCTATTTTAAGCAATATTACCTCCGGCATCATTTTATTCTTTTCCTTCCCTTATAAAATAGGCGATAAAATTAAAATACACGATAAAGACGCGCCTATTGAAGCTGTGATCGAAGATATTAAGGCCTTCCATTTGCACCTGAGGTCTTCCGATGGGGAGCTGATCACCTATCCCAATAATTTGATTCTGCAAAAGCCCGTTTCACTAATTCAAAAAAATGTGTATTTGGATGAGGGGAAGGATAGCCTTTAAATGTTAAAGCCATTTTAATTGGGGCAAACATTTATAAAGTTTATATATTTGAAAGAATTGAAAAAACATTTTTTTAAATGCGTAAACTTCTTTTTTTACTGCTTTTTTTAGCCTTTTCCACGGCAATCGCCCAACCCCCGAAAACCCTTAATTCGGCCGAAATTCATCAGGCCATAAAAAAATTAAATTTTCTGGGTTCAGTGCTATATGTGGCTGCCCATCCCGATGATGAAAACACCCGGCTTATCTCCTACCTATCCAATGAAATTCACGCCCGTACAGGCTATTTATCGCTAACCCGCGGGGATGGCGGGCAAAATTTAATAGGACCGGAACTAAAAGAGTTGCTGGGAGTGATAAGGACCCAGGAACTTCTGGCTGCCAGAAGAATTGACGGGGGGGAACAATTCTTTACCCGGGCCATCGATTTTGGGTATACCAAAACCCCCGAAGAAACCCTTGAGATCTGGAATAAAAAGGAGGTTCTCAGCGATGTGGTCTGGATTTATCGTCGCTTTAAACCGGATGTGATCATCAACCGTTTCAATCACAGGACCTCCGGAGATACCCACGGGCAGCATACCGCCTCCGCTTTATTAAGTGTCGAAGCATTTGCCTTGGCTGCGGATTCCTCGGCATTTCCAGAGCAATTAAAATTTACACAAGGCTTTGGGCCGGAGCGGCTGTTTTTTAATACCTCCCCCTGGTTTTATCAAAGTGAAGAGGCCTTTAAGGCTGCTGATAAATCGAACTTCTTAGAATTTAATACCGGGGTTTATTTTCCCTCAAAAGGCCTTTCCAATCCGGAGATTGCGGCCCTGAGCAGAAGCTCTCACCAGTCCCAGGGTTTTGGCAGTACCGGCAGCCGCGGGATGCAAACGGAATATTTGGAATTGATAGGTGGAAATCTGCCAAAGGGTGCCTCCGGCTTGTTTGAGGGAATTGACACCTCCTGGAACAGGTTAAAAGGCGGGGGAAAAATTGGACAAATCCTGGCCCAGGTGGAAGCAGATTTTGATTTTGAGGCTCCCTCGGCCAGCCTTCCAAAACTCACGCAGGCCTATCTGCTGATACAGACCCTGGAAGACTCCCACTGGAAACAAATAAAAACCCAGGAGATCAAGGAGATCTTAAGGGCCGCCAGCGGCCTTTACCTCGAGGCGGTCTCCGGGGAACCCAGGGCCATCGCCTCCCAGGAAGTCCAGCTCCACCTGGAGGCGATAAACAGATCTACCCAGGAAATGACCTTGCTATCCGTATCCCTAAAGCCCGGAATTTTAGAAATTCAGCCAGGGATAAACCTCCAGAATAACCAGGATTGGAAAAAAACCCTCACTTTTAAGCTGCCTGATTCCGCCCGCACCACCTCTCCTTATTGGTTAAAGCAGGCAGGCAGCATTGGGATGTACAGAGTGGATGACCCTGAATTAATTGGCTTGCCTGAGAGGCCCGGAGAGATAAGGGTGCAATTTTTAATTCGAATAAACCAGGTGGATATCCCCTTTGAAAAAACCCTGGTTTACAAATACAATGACCCGGTAAAAGGGGAAGTATATCAGGGCTTCGAGGTTGTTCCCCCTGTTTCGGCAAAATTTAAGGAGCAGGTGCTTATTTTTGCCAATTCAAAATCCAGAGTGGTTCCTGTGGTAATTACCGCAGGAAAAAATGAACTTTCGGGCCAGGTATCTTTACAAAGCTCTGAAAACTGGGAGATCGATCCTTCCTCCGCCGATTTCAACATTAAAGAAAAAGGAGCTTCCATTACAGTCAATTTTAGGGTCACTCCCCCAAAAAATCAGGAGGAAGCAATTCTAAAACCCGTAGTTAAGCTGGACAATGCCAGTTATTCCGAGGAAATCCTCAGCATAGATTACGATCATATCCCATACCAGAGCCTGGTCTTAGCCTCAAAGGCTAAACTAGTGAAGCTCGATATAAAGAAAAAAGGGGAACGCATAGGCTATATTGAGGGAGCCGGGGATGTGGTCCCGGAGAGTTTGGAACAAATTGGATATTCCCTCACCAAGCTCAACCCGGGAGCAATCAGTGCCTCCTCCCTTGCAGGATTTGATGCCATTGTCCTTGGGATCCGCGCCTATAATACCGTGGATGCCTTAAGGCACAAACAACCTACGCTGTTAAAATATGTCGAGCAGGGAGGAACCCTCATCGTGCAGTACAATGTCAACAGTGGAATTCTGGTGGATCCCTTTGCCCCATATGCCATCGAATTATCGCGGGAAAGGGTCACCGAGGAACATGCAGAGGTCCGGTTCTTATCCCCGGAGCATCCTGTTTTAAACCGACCGAATAAGATCAGCGCAAAAGATTTTGAAAATTGGGTGCAGGAGCGCGGATTGTACTTTGCCGGGAGTTGGGCTCCTGAATTTACCCCGATCTTATCTATGAATGACAAAAATGAGACTCCTAAAAACGGGAGCTTACTGATCGCAAAATATGGCAAAGGAACTTTTATCTATACGGGATTAAGCTTTTTCAGGCAATTCCCGGAAGGGGTTCCAGGGGCCTATCGCCTGTTTTCTAACCTGGTTTCAATAGGCAAATAAATGGAAAAACCAAGGAGATATACCTGGAAAAGATCTTACAGCATTGTACTTCTGGCCAATGCCTTATATATTTTGCTGTTTTACCTCCTGATGAAATCCTTCTCCTGATATGCAAGAATTAGATTGGATCATTCTCATTGGTACCCTTGTCTTTATTGTGAGTTACGGGGTGTATAAAACCCGCGGCATAGACAAGGTCCAGGATTACCTTCGCGGGGGGAACCAGTCTCATTGGTGGACCATTGGCATTTCAGTCATGGCTACCCAGGCAAGCGCTATTACCTTTCTTTCTACCCCAGGCCAGGCGTATCACGACGGGATGGGCTTTGTACAATTTTATTTTGGGCTTCCAATTGCAATGGTGATCATCTGCATTGTTTTTATCCCTATATATTACCGTTTGAAGGTGTATACCGCCTATGAGTATTTAGAATCCCGCTTTGACCTTAAAACAAGGATGCTCACCGCAATTTTATTTTTAATCCAACGCGGGCTGGCTGCGGGGATTACAATTTTTGCCCCTGCCATTATCCTCTCGGCGGTTTTGGGCTGGAACCTCAACCTTCTCACCGTATTGATCGGGGTGTTGGTTATTATTTATACCGTTTCCGGGGGGACCAAGGCTGTAAATGTGACCCAAAAACAGCAAATGGCGGTAATGTTCAGCGGAATGCTCATCGCATTTTTGCTGATCGTCAGTTACCTCCCGGAAAACATCAGTTTTACCAATGCCCTGCAAATAGCCGGGGCAAACGGAAAGCTGGAGGTTTTGGATTTTTCCTTTGACCTTAACAACCGATACACTTTTTGGAGTGGCATTATAGGCGGAAGCTTTCTGGCGCTCTCTTATTTTGGAACCGATCAAAGCCAGGTGCAGCGCTACCTCACCGGGAGATCAGTTCGGGAAATGCAGTTAGGGCTCATCTTTAACGGGCTTCTAAAGGTCCCGATGCAGTTTTTTATCTTGCTGGTGGGGGTGATGGTTTTTGTGTTTTACCAGTTCAATCTGGCGCCCCTGAATTTTAACCCTTCGGCAGAAAAAGCCGTATTGTCCTCAGAATATGCCGGAGAATATAGGGAGTTAATGCTCCAAAATGAACTGCTCCAGCAACAAAAGCATGAAACTACCATCAGATATGGCAATAGCCTGGAGCAGCCCTCCGGGGAAGAAAAAAACATTTATAAAACCCGGATGAGGGAGCTTAACAGCCTCGAGCAGGAGAACCGGCTGGAGGCTAAAACCCTGATCGCGGCCACGGGAAAGGAGGTGGAAACCAACGATAAGGATTATGTCTTTATCCATTTTATCCTGCATAATTTACCCAGGGGTCTTATTGGGCTGCTCCTGGCCGTGATCCTTTCCGCGGCGATGTCCTCCACCGCATCAGAGTTGAACGCCCTGGGATCCACAACAACCATCGATCTGTACAAAAGAAACCTCAGGATCGAAAAATCGGAAGCACATTATGTGATGGTCTCCAAATGGTTCACCCTTGGCTGGGGCCTTATCGCCATCGCCCTGGCTAGTTTTGCAAATTTATTCGACAATCTGATCCAGCTGGTCAACATCATTGGTTCTATATTTTACGGCAATGTGCTGGGGATATTCCTGCTGGCATTTTTTATAAAATATGTGCAGAGCAACGCCGTGTTTATAGCCGCGGTACTCACCCAGATCCTGGTGATCCTGGCCTATTATTTTGAGCTGATGGAATATTTATGGCTCAATCTTTTAGGTTGTTTCCTGGTGATGCTCCTGGCATTTTTACTGCAAACTTTTATTTATTCTCCCAAAAAACCAATTTCAAATGAAAACCAAAACATATAAATGGGGCATTCTTGGTCCCGGAAAAATAGCCCATAAATTCGCGAAAGGCCTCTCTGCGGTCCCGGGAGCGGAATTGGTTGCAGTAGCCAGCCGGTCTTTACCCAGGGCCCGGGAATTTGCGAGGGAATACAATGTTGCCAAATTTTATGGCAGTTATGAAGAGTTGGTAACAGATCCGGAGGTGGAACTCATTTATATAGCAACCCCTCATGTGTTCCACCACGAGCATACGCTTCTTTGCTTAAAACACAAAAAAGCGGTCCTCTGTGAAAAACCCTTCGCGATGAATACCCAGCAGGTAGAAGAGATGATCGAAACGGCAAAAAAGGAAAATGTCTTTTTAATGGAAGCGCTCTGGAGCTATTTTCTGCCACATTATCAGTATGTGCTGGAGCTGGTGAGATCTGAAAAATTCGGAAAGTTACTCTCTTTGGAAGCCGATTTTGGATTTGAGGCCCCGTATCTGCCGGAAAATCGGCTTTTCAATAAAGGCCTGGGCGGCGGTAGTTTGCTCGATATTGGGATCTACCCTGTCTTTGCAGCCCTCACTCTTTTAGGCAAACCCGAGTCGATCTCGGCCAAAGCTGAATTTGGCCAAACCGGGGTGGATGAGAGTTGCCAAATTGATTTTAAGTACCCGAGCGGAGCTCAGGCAAGCCTTCAGAGTACCATCAAAAAAATGACCCCGAGCATTGCCACCCTCCACTTTGAAGATGCCAGACTAAGGATCAACAGAAGATTTCACGAGCCCACTTCCATCACAATACTACACAATAATAAGGAGGAGACCATTTGCTTTGATCTCACCACCAACGGGTATAATTTTGAGGCCCAGCACGTGCAACACATGCTCTGGCAGGGCAGAATAGAAAGTACGGTGATGAGCTTTGAAAAAAGTTTGGATCTTATCGGGTTACTGGATGATATCAGGGAAGAGATAGGCTTGGTTTATTGAGATTATTTTTCCTCCACAGCCTTGATTCCTCGGGATGGGGTATAAAAAAAGGCTCCCTGGGTTGCAGAGCGCCTTTTTTTGTTCTAGGGGTTCAACGCTATCTTGCTACTTTTCTCCCCACTCTTTCAGGGAATCGGTGTTCATCTTTACATAGTCCTGGTTTCCGGCTTTTTCGGCGGAAGCCAAAGCACGTTTTGCAGTGGCAATTGCTTCTTGTTTCATTCCCAGATCTGCCTCGATCAGGGATTTGCGGCGCAAGATCCAGAACGCATCCTCCCCCTCCATGTCTACCGCCTTATTTACCCATTCCAACGCCTTTTTAAGGTCTGTGCCGGTTTCGTGGTAATAGGTTGCCGCAGAAAAATAATCCCCCCCGGAGGGGCCGTTCATCACTTTTTCAATACTCGCAAGGGCTTTGGCATCCGTAGGCACCTCAAATGGCAAAGAAACAAGGGTGTTTTCCCAAATAATATTTAAGGTGGCAGAATTATTTTTTAGCTCATCGATCAAGATGGTAAAGCTTTCCATGGGCATGGGCATTTGCTGCACCGTGGCAGTTGCTTTTAGCGCCACCTTAGCATCATCCCATTTTTCAGGTGTTCCCCAGTTATTGGAATCAGAGTAGAAGAGTATTTCCCAGGAATCCTTATTTGGAATGGTATAAAGGGCATAGGTGCCTTTTTTTAAATCCCTGCCCTCGATCTTCACATCGTCGCTAAAGCTGATCTTGGTGTTGGCATTGGCCCCGGTACGCCATAGCTCCCCAAAGGGAACCAGCTTGCCGAAGATCTCACGATCCCGCATCCCGGGACGGGAATATTCAATACTCAGATCTGTAAGTCCCACCTTTTGTTCAACCTTAGAAAAGGGACTGGGTTGAGGGGTTTGAATTTGGGCTGAGATTCCCAAAGAAAACAGGGCTGCGAAAAAAAGTAAACATATGTTTTTCATAAAAAATTTGTGTTGGTTCGCTCAAATATACATTCAAGAATACTCTAAACCCAATTTTTTTTGATCCCAGGCCTACTATTTCCTTAAATTTTAGTTATATTATAACCAAAGCAGGTAAATATTTTGAGTTGAGGCACCTTAAAAACCTGAATAGATGTGAAATAATTATAGATATCGGAATGGTTTTTCAAAATCCGGAGGGAACAGCAGGCTTGAGGGATGGATTAAATTTTGAATTCAAAACTTGAGCCTGGAGGGTTTTTGTTGCATTATTCCCTGTAGGAGCGCATTTCCTCAAAGAAAGGGGTGCTTTTTTCCTCTACACATTTAGCAGCATATAAATAGAGTGCTGCCGACCAGGTTTGCCAGTCCTGCCCCATAGGTTTTCCGTCCTGGGCCTTGATCCATTCATTAAAACCAAAATCCAGATCTTTGTTTTGGGAAATTTTAATACACCGGGTGAGAGCCACGAGCTTCTCCCCGGCGAGTTTGTGTTTTTTGGCAGCCACCAGGGCTGCCACATAGAATCCACATATAAAAGGCCAGATGCCCCCGTTGTGATAATCCCCCGGCTTGTTGTAAATGGAATACCGCGCACGCCAGTCAATATCTTCCGGTTTTATAAAAGGGAAGAAATTAGGGGGAAGATCAACGGCCAATTGCCCGCTTGCCCTCATGTTGTCACACTCTTTTTCTATCCAGGAAACCATTTCCCTGGCCCTGGAAGGGGTTGCAATTCCGGAGAGAATCGCAAGGCTGTTCCCCAAAAGGTCAAACCGCTCACTGCTGTAAATTTTATAGGACCACAGGGCATAATACGGCTTGTTCTTTACTACAAGGCCTTCGTGTACGTGTTTGTGCATCACCCCCCCGGTAATTGTAAAGTGTTTCATGGCCTTGCGCATTTTGTTGGCCCTCTGGTGTTGGCCCATCATCCGAAGGTAGCAATAGCTCAGGGTATTTACAAACAACCCATTGCCCAGGACCCATTGTTCATCGCGCCAATCGCTTGTGGGTTGCTGGGCGATCAGGTAAAGATCACTCGGACTCTGATATTCCATCCATACCATGGACTTTTCAACGGCCTGTTTAAGAAATTCTGATTCCCCGGTTAGCTGCCTGTAAATCCCTACTGCCAACAAAAACAAGGGCGTGGAATCACTTGACCCGCGATCTTCAGTGTCATGGACCAGCGATGGAATATGACCGCGGGGGCTCTGGTTTTGGGCCAGGGTTTCCAAAACCTTCCGGATGCTATCCAAAAGCCCTGGATTATCTGCAACGGCAATCCCAAAAACAGACAACAACAAATCCCTGGTATATGGCTCGGGATATCCCCAGCCTGCAGTTCGGGGAAGCCCGTGGAATGGACCTTTTGCGTTGTGAAGCAGCACCTGGAGCGCTGCTTCTTTCGCCTCCGCTATCAGTTGTAGCTCTTCGATTTTCATAATCAAAAATGGTTTAAACGATCCCCAAGGTATCATTGATTATTTGTACAAACCTCTTTGCAACCAGCCTGTAGTCAAAATTCTCAACCACCCGCTGCCGACCAGCTCTGCCTAGCTTTTCCCGCAAGGCCGGATCGCTCATAAGAGCTTCCAGATCCGTGGCTATATCCTGCACACTGGCACGGTAATCCACTGTTCGGGGCACACTAAAATCTATCCTATGCCTTTCCTTATATCCGGATTCCACCCCGAGGATCACATGATCTACCACTATTCTTTGGTCCACCTTTGCCAGAAATGCTGTTTTTCCGTGCACAAGGGTATCAAGCATTCCCATGGCTTCAATACCAATTACCGGTTTCCCGCAAGCCCCTGCTTCCACCTGTGGCATTCCAAAACCCTCAAGGCGGGAAGGGGCTGCATATATATCACAGGCCCCAATGAGATACGGCACAAAATTCCGGGAGATGGTATTGGTGGCATAAAGGACTTTTTTATCAATTCCCAGGCGTTTTGCCAGTTCGAAGTCCTGTAAATTTTGAATTAATGTTCTCTCCTGGGGCCACACCTTGCACACGTATTTCCAATCCGGCACCCTCTGCTCAATCAGGGCAAGTGCCTGCATCACCTCCTGGGCCCCTTTGGAGGCTGCATCGCCACCCACCGTCAGGATCATTAACTGCTCAGGGGAAATCCCCAGGGATTCCCGCACCGCCTGTATTTTGGGATCGCTTTTAGCTCGAGGTCTAAAGGAACTGGTATCGCAACCCACCGGTAAGACCACTATATTATCCCCCTTTATTCCATCCCGGACATACATTTCCTTTACCCAATTGGAGGTAACCAGGATCAGCGGCAACTCGTTTAATACCTCCTGGTAATTGGCAATAAAACCATCTGCCACCAGCCAGGGTATCGCCAGGGCCCCAAATTTTTGCGGATGAAGCACCAGTTCCGGGCAGTGGCCCCAATACCCAACTCCTACCACCACATCCGGCTTAAACCAGCGGTAATACCATTCCTTTTCCTGTGCCGATTCAAAATGTGCAGCCCGGGCGTCAACCCCCAGCTCAAGAAGTCCCCTGAAAAGAAGATCTCCCTGGGTGGAAAGCCCCCCAGGGGATGGCGGGTAATCATATAATATCAATACTTTCATAGGGCAAGAGAATTTTTGTTGAGCCACTTTTTAGCAGCAGCAGGATCCGTAAATTTCCAAAATGCTTCTGTCCTGGGGGTGGTTTGGGCCTCCCAGCTATTTTTATCAAAACCGTATTGTTCTGTTATTAAACTATATTTTTTAGCCCAGGTTTCTTGGGTCAGTTTATTGGAAATAGGTGCTTTTTCTAAAGGCCTGGGGAGATATTCCTTATTGCCATCGCTGTAAGCAAAGGTCCAAAGCTGGTCTGCAGAAATTCTCCCGGTATGCCAAAGCTTTATCACCGCCCGGCCTGTCTCCTCATGCCGCAGATGCCGCGTGTATTCCCCCGAGGGGTCATGGGTAATTATGAGATCGTAGGCTTTGGCTGGCAATCTCTCCAGAATTGCTTGCTCCACTTGTTTTTCATCCTGGGCTTTCTGCTCAGGGCCATCATCGAGATCCCCCATAGCACCTGCTGCTCCCAGCAATTCTAAAACCCTGTAAAATTTAGGGGCGCGATCCGGATCGCTTCCCCTGCACAAACTGAGAATAAACCAGGACCAGGCCCGGTGATCTAGTATAGTTCCCCCTGCCCATAATGTTTCATCATCCGGATGAGCAACGATAAGGACAACCCTTTTTGATTCCATCAGTTATTTTTTGAGCTATTAAGATACATTGAATTCTAAGTTAAAATTCTGATATTTATCAGCTAAATTTTTAAGGTTTGTGCCTTTTATATCTCAAAAGGCGCCTGGACTTAACTTTAATTAATTTTTTTCAAAAGTGAGGTTGTCCGTTCCTCCATTTCCTCCACTAATATGGAGAAGCTCAATGCTAACGGAAGATTGAGAAACCAAATCCCAATCCTGGTTTAAACCTTCAAAATCGTTTGTCAAATTGAAATTAATGAGAAAATCTAAATCCTCCAGGCTATCCTCTTGGCTATTGCTATCGATCAAGCTCCAGGTTCCATTATAGGTGTTGGTTCCATTTGCCGCGCCCAGGGATCCGTCCACTCCAAAGGAAAAAATGTAACCGGTAAAATCATTGGTTTGATCCTCTGCGGAATCAATAAATCTTGTTATTCTCCAGAACCCCCCGTGAAGATTGGTTTCCACCTGGTTTGAAATTTGATTCATTGGGGGGGTATCCTCCTTGCTAGAACAACCTGTGAATGTTAATAAGCCTCCCAAGACAAGAAAAAAAATGGGTTTAAAATTCTTCGGATTCATAATTTTTGTTTTTAGCCTTATCTCGATAGTTTATGGAATTTATTTCCGGGAAACATCCCTCCTCAAATCTATCTGTCCCTCTATATGAATATACAGAAAATATTTTGTTGTTTTTTATATATCATGTTGTAATTCAGTCCCTAATTGAATTTATAGTATGAGCCCCGGAACGAACTCCTGTGAAAATTTATGGATCTCTTCCCTGTGAGAAGATCTTAGGCGAGTTTATTTTAGTAGCTGTTTTCCTCACCCTGAGTAAAACTCACCGTTTTTAATTTTGTTTAACTTTTTAATGTTTTTTATGAACAAAATAAGTATTATTTTTACCCGGAAATAAAAAGGAGATGAAAATATATACGCTTCGAACCAAACAGAAATTGCCAATTACCCTAACCCAGGCCTGGGAATTCCTGTCTGATCCTAAAAACCTGAAAACCATTACCCCGGATTATATGGGTTTTAACATACTTTCCGGGGCGGACAGGCCTATGTTTGAAGGACAGCTGATACAATACCTGGTTACTCCGATTGCCGGGATCAAAACAAAATGGGTCACCGAGATCACCCATCTTCGGGACAAGGAATATTTTGTGGACGAACAGCGGTTTGGCCCCTATTGCTTATGGCACCATAAACACTTTTTAAAGGAAATCCAGGGTGGGGTGGAAATGGAGGATGTCGTAGATTATAAACTTCCCCTTGGATTCCTTGGCCAGATCGTCCACCCCCTTCTGGTGGCGCCTAAATTAAAAGAAATTTTCTCTTACCGAAGAAAAAAATTAATTGAATTGTTTGGGGAATATCCTGTGGAGAAAATAACCAGGGGAGAATTAAAAGAAAATATATTAAAATAGAGTTGACAGGCAAAACACCTTAATTTTAAAGATGAAAAAAAATATAGTATTGATTGGGGCTTCGCGTGGGATGGGCCTGGAAACCGCTAAAATCCTCGCCCCGGAGTACCATGTGATCAATGCTTCCCGCAGCTCTGGTGATTTAGATGCCCTAGGGGTAAA
>JBGSWA010000066.1:0-7851 GCA_041752645.1 Gillisia sp.
GAGCACCAAAGGTTTCCTTGCACATTTCATCAAAATCGGTTTCGAAGGAATCCAAGACGATTTTTAGGGTTTCAGCGAGTTCCGCAGTAAAAGGGAAATTGTTTTTCCCCGCTCGAATTAAACTTTTTGCCAAGCGGTTTCCGCACCATTGCTGGAAAAAATTGATTAGCGGGGTCCTTAGCCTTCCAAAAACAGAACTGCCCAATTGATACCCCACATCGGTACACATTCCGCTTAAACCGCCCGTGTGAACAGCGATGCGTTCCAGTTCCAAGGCGAGGGTCCTGACATAAGTCAAATCTTCCTCGGTTTCCTGCTCGCATAAAGTTTCCCATAAATTCGCAAAGGCTGTGGTGTGGCCAACCACGGAATCCCCGGAAATATTTTCTGCCAGGGTGTGCCGCTCTATCAGTTTTTTCTTCTGAAGGAATAAATTCTCGAGGCCTCTGTGCTGATAGCCCAGCTGGATCTCGAGATGAAGGATCTGTTCCCCATTACAAATAAAACGAAAATGTCCCGGTTCAATAATTCCCGCGTGTATAGGTCCAACCCCCACCTCGTGCAATTCTTCGCTTTCAATCTTAAAAAACGGATAGTTGGGAATTGTACTAGTTTTATTTGCTTGGTTTGATGGATAGCGAACCGGTTTTAACCAGGGATGATCAGTAAAGGGAATTCCTAAATTTTCGTGGAGCTCCCGTTCATATTTTTCAAAGGCCAGATGATGCTCACTAAATGAGGCCAGGGGGTGTAGGGGATCGACCAGGGAGGAGGATATCCTGATGAGTCCTTCCTTATCGTCTGCAACGCAGCAAATAAGTTTTATTTTCCCCTCTATTGGAATTCCGTAATAATTCACGCAGTGATTTTCTTCGGATATCAACAACGAAGTATTATAGGTCAGAAATTGCTGATATTCCAGGACAGGAATAGCATCCAAAGGAATTTGCTGATTATTTTTTATAGAAATTGCGTTCATAATTATTGAGGTAAATTTTTAACGGCTTCATGGATCAAATCAACCATTTCCTGGGGCGGATTCAGTCCGAGATAGACCACCAGGCCCAACAAAATAAACTGGGAAATGGATTCATAAGGTTTAATTCGTTCTATATTTTCCTCCCTTATTCCCACTGCGGGGGTGAATAATAGTTTGAAAATGTTTTTTCCGAAAGCCCAGATAATAATGGTGAGCAACAATAAGACAAAAATAAGGACAAAAAGATAATGGGCTTCAAACAAAGAACGGAAAATTAAAAATTCGCTGACAAACAATCCCGAGGGGGGCATGGCTGTTGCCGAAATAAACCCCAGAAGGAGTACCATCGCACCGGTAAGATTGTATTTGAAGTAGTTCCCGACATCGTAAATGTTCTTGCTCTTGAAGATCCTGTAAATTTGGCCCATTTGGAAAAACAAACTCGATTTCACGAAGGAATGAAGTATGATATGAAGGATGGCGGCATAATACCCAATCCCTCCCGCTGCAACCCCTAGCATCACAATTCCCATATGTTCAATGCTGGAATAAGCCAACATTCTTTTTATGTTTTTCACCTTTATCATATAAACCGTTGCGATAAATATGGAAAGAACAGCAGAAATCATAATGATATTATTGGCCCAGGAATGAAGGCTGGTTTGTGCTATTATTTCATAAAACCGAAAGATCCCCACAAAACCAACATTCATTAAAACGCTGGATAACAGTGCTCCTGCGGGGGATGGCGCTTTGTCTTTTGCGTCTATTCCGGCGGTGTACATGGGTACCAGTCCTATTTTTGCAGTATACCCGGTAAAAATAAAAATAAATGCCAGTTTTAACCAAAAGGTGTCTAATTCTGACGCGCTGCTTAACAGGGAAGTGAAGCTAAGGTTGTTATCTCCAACTTCCTGCACCGCGATGCTCAGAAACAAAATCCCGATAAATACAAAGGTGATGCTGATCGAACAAACAAAAATGTATTTCCAGGTGCCTTCCAGGGTCCGGACATTTCTGCGGTGATAAATCAGTGCCGAAGCAGAAAGGGTTGTCAACTCCACAAAAACCCAGGCAACCGCTATATGATTGGAAAGGTATGCGAGACTTAACGCAAAAATAAGTACCACCATCGAGGCGTAATACATCGCCCTGTTCCTGGGATTGTCTTCATTCTTGGAAAAGAAAACTTGCGAGTGATAAAATGCCGGAACAGCGATAATACTGATGGTGAAAAGCAATAAAATACCGAGGGCATCCGGCAGGAAATATTCAAATTCCACAAGGTTTTGATGATTGTATTCATAAATGGTAAATACCCACTGAAGTAGGAGGAAAACACCCACCAGCAAATAATTCATTTTTTTATTCCTGTTAAAAAACAGGGAAATACAAATTAAAATGGCTCCAATTAAATAAAGTACGCTCATATTCTGAATTATATTTTTTTAAACTCCTCTAATCTTTCAGGTTTTTTAATTGCCCCGCGTCCACATCTTTCAATACATCCCCAATTTTGTTGACAAAAATTCCAAGCAGCAATACCGTTATAAAGAGATCGAGTAAAATTCCGGTATTGACCATCATGGGCATTTCGTTCCCTACTGCGAGGGATAAGATAAAAACCCCGTTTTCAATTACAAGGAAGCCCATCACGTGGGTCAGTATTTTTTTTCGGGTCCCAATAATGTATAAACCTGTGAATAAGGAGGACAGGGCCGCGACGAAATACACCTTGTTTAATTGGGTGTCTTCAATGGTGTTGGATAGTAAAAAGGTGATTACCACAATGGTGGTTACCACAATCAACGATATGAAATTGGGGACATAGGGTTCCGCCTCGCGGGAAATCTCGTTCTTTTTAATTACGTATTTCAGAAATAGAGGAACCGCAATGGTTTTAAAAACAATGGTTTCCAGAAGTATGAAGCTGAGGTTGAGCGGGCTCATTTCCCCTAATTCGAGGAAGCTTACCCAGAAAAGTATAATTCCCTGGAAGGCGAGGATCTTCACATAACTCATCAGCCGGTTGGCTATACTCAAATAGATGAGCGACATCGCGAATATGATTAATAATACATTGGTCATTTTTACTGTTTTTTAATTATTCTTCCTATTCAGCAGCTTGAATATACCTTGCTACAAAGTAGCCAAGGCGCTGAGGCTTCGGTTTTTCCTGGTGTAACTCGCGCCTTTCGGTCTTTGTGGCATTCTTTTTATTGCGCTAGTGTCTTCCCTATATAAATTTTCCCATAATCAGCAACACCCCGAAAAAAATCAAAATTGAAATTGAGGTGAGGGTAAATATGAATTGCGGGTTGTTTCCCATTCTAAATCTGGCTGAAAAGGATTCTAAAATCCCCACCACAATGGCGAATATGATTTGAACCCCTAAAAATATTAGGATTGAGAGCAAGATGGGAAAACTCCCGGTAAAAAAATTGGCGATTAGCGCCCCGTACATCGCAAATTTCAGGTTTGTGCCATACAGGATCATACCCAGATCAAAACCAGAGTTGTCCAGGATCATCACCTCATGCACCATGGTTAATTCCAAATGCGTTTTGGGGTCGTCAACAGGCATACGGCTGTTTTCGATCATCGCGATCATCACTAAAACGAAGGTCGCCAATGCACCAAGGGCATAAGAAATATAAGAACCAAAATGTAGGGAAGCAAATATTTCGTGAAACGAAGTGTTCCCGGTATAGAGCGCAAAGGAGCCCATCAAAATAAAGAAAGCGGGTTCTGCCAGCATCGAATACAAGGCTTCCCGGGATGCTCCCATCCCTTCAAAACTGCTTCCTGTATCCAGGGCTCCAATGATGCTGAAGAATTTCCCCAGGGCCAGCACATAGGCGAAAAACACAAAATCGCCATTAAAGGAAATGATCCCTTTGTATTCCCCAAATGGGATTACCATAATGGCCATAAGAATGGAGGCAAAATAAACACTGGGGGCAATCTGGAAGATAAAACTGGTCGTGCTGCTGTATACACTGCCTTTTTTCCACAACCGGATCACGTCTTTCATGGGTTGAAACAGCCCCGGTCCTTTTCTGCCTGAAGCGATGCTCTTGGTTCTTATCACAATACCCATAAAAAACAAACTTGTGAGCAATATCAGTACAAGGCTTATCATATTATATCTGGTTTAAAAAGTAAATTATTTTTTTCAAGGCTGCGTACAAAACCGGAAAGACGATAATCAATGTTATAAAAAGGGTTCCGTAAAGCACATAAAACTGGATATTTCCATTTTGCAGAAACCTGAATTTTCCGAAGAAAAATTTCAATCGTCTCAGGGGAAGCTCGATAAGCCATGCCTCGATTTTGTCAGCAGGATGTGTTTCATGCCATCCGGAAACAGGGAAAACACCTTCAATCTCGATCTTCTTTTTCCTGACCGATAAAACAGGTTCGGCAAGCTTCCGGTATGAGCGGATAAAAGAACTTGCTGTATACTGCATTTTTTGGGTTTCCCCGGGATAGCCGCAGCCCCAGGTAGCAGAAATGTTTTGGGTTCTCTGTGCGGTAACCCTCTTCCTGATAAAGAAAATGAGCAAACCTAACACAATAAATCCCACGGCACTAAATCCTATTGCCTGCATGGTGTGGGTGATTTGTACGGCTTGCGCGGCATCACCGGTAAAATTTATTTTGACCAAATACAACCGGAGCGGCTGGCTCAAAAGGGAAAAGAAAAATTTTGGAAACAAGCCGATGGCTAAAATAAATGCTGAGATCATATACATCGGCACCAGTTTTCCCGGGTTGGATTCCACAGGGGGGTGCTCAAAATGCTGCCGGGGATTTCCTAAAAAGATGCTGCCAAAGGCTTTTGTGAAGCAAAGAATTGCAAGTCCGCCAATGAGCACCATGCCAAAAACGGAAAAAAGCAGTACCACTAGATTGAGCATTTCATTGCTCGCCATGCCGTCAAACAACCCGGAGTAAATCAGGAATTCGGATACAAACCCGTTAAAAGGAGGAAGGCCGCATATGGCAAGGGCTGCGATCAGGAATAAAAATGCAGACTGAGGCATTGCCTTTACAAGACCTCCAAGGTGTTCAATATTCATGGTGTGCGTGCTTTGATACACGTTTCCGGCACTGTAAAAAAGCAGGGATTTAAACAAGGAATGGTTGAGCACATGGAGCAGGGCTCCGCCAAATCCAAGTAGAATAAGGCTGCTGTTTTGTTGTCCCAGGCCCAAAGTTCCAAGGCCGATTCCTATGCCGATAATACCAATATTTTCAATGCTGTGGTAGGCCAGGAGCTTCTTTAAATTGTGCTGCAGGATGGCGAGCATCACCCCGTATAGCCCTGACAGGACCGAAAAAACAAGAAGTACATATCCCAACAGGATATAATCGGTTTGTATGAGTTGCAGCATTCTGAGAATTCCGAAAATCCCGATCTTGATAATTACACCTGACATCACGCCAGAAATATGTGAAGGCGAGGCGGGATGCGCATAGGGAAGCCAGGTGTGAAAAGGCACAAAACCCGCTTTGATGGCAAAACCTATAAAAAAGCAGAAAAACAATCCCAAACTTATCATATGGGAATAGGCTTGTGAGAATTGGCTGATGGCCTGGAAATCATAAGAGCCCGTGCGATAAAACACCCAAATAAACCCCAACATCAGAAACAGAACCCCGAGGTGGGATTGGATCAAAAAATTAATGCCGGCCCTCAGGGTAGCCTGTTTGTAATATTCAAAGATGATGAGTAAAAAGCAGGAGAGGGTCATAATCTCCCAGGCAAACAAAAACACCAGGGAATTTTGGATCACGCATATCGCGGTGAGCGAGGTTTGCACCAAAAGATAGGCCGTGCAATGCAAAGAGATATTGGAGGTTTGTTTTCTGTAGGTTTTCATGTACTGCAATCCATACAAGGCTCCGGTGATCACGGTGAAGTTGATCAGCAAAATAAACCATGCGGAAAGCGCGTCAATCCTGATAGGGATTTCACCCGTAATTATGGACCCCGGGAAAATATATTCCAGTTTTTCACCCAACAAGGCCGGGAGGGCAAGATATCCGCTCAAAATGGCATTAAAGATCACCAGGGAAAGCGTGGAAATCCCCTTCCATTTCACCTTTAGAAATGGAACCACCAGAAGTGACAGGATCAATATTGCTATATAGATTTGGATATAGGCCATCAAATCAGGTTAAATAGGGTGCCAAAAAATACCAAGAGGATAAAAAACAAACCATACATTACATACATTTGGATTTTTCCATTTTGAATAAACTGAAAATAATTCAGGAAGTGAAGCACATGTTTTGTAAGCTTTTCGAAGAGATTTTCTTCAAATACATCCACATAATGCGAGCTGTGTTGCCTTGTCTGCGGGAAAATTTCCCCCGCTTCAATCTCGGTGTATTTTTTCTTTTCGCTCACAATAAATCCCAGGAGTTTGCTCAGGCTTTTGGAAAAGGATTTCCCTGTATATTGCATATGCACATTTGGGGCGACATATCCACATCCCCAGGTGGCATTTCTTTGAGAGGGTTGCAGCCCTGTAAAATAATTCCTCAAAAGATAGACTCCGAGCAGAAGTGCTAAAAACAAGATGGAATACCTTCCCAGATGGCTCATCAGGCTTATCATGGGGGCGAAAGCCTCCAGATCTATCGGGGAAGTCGCGGGCAAAACCGATTGGATAAGCTGCAGTGTCACCGAAAAATAAAATTGCGGAAATAATCCGATGGAAAGCATGATGGCAACAATAAAATACTGGGGCCCGCGCATCCATAAAGAAACCTCGGCAGGGGGGGTGTGCAGATGCTGCCGCGGATTTCCTAAAAACACGGTACCGAAGGTTTTTGTAAAGGTCAATATGGAAAGTCCGCCTATAAAAGCCAGGCTCGCCAGGGATAGGATCATCAGGGTCGCATGGGTGAGGCCAATGGTACTTATGCCATTTAAAAATCCGTTGTAGATCAAAAATTCGGAAATAAAACCATTTAAAGGCGGCAGGCCGCCAATGGCGAGCGAACCAATAAGAAACAAGCCGGCAGTTTGTGGCATTTGGTGGATGATTCCGCCCAATTTTTCCATATCGCGGGTATGGGTTTGCTGGTATACCGAGCCAATAGAGAAAAACAGCAGGGATTTGAACAGGGAATGATTTAAGGTGTGCAGCAAGGCGCCGCTAAGCCCAATAACCATCAACATGCTGTTATTGAATCCTGCACCGATAAGGAACAATCCAATACCCGCTCCAATAATTCCAATGTTTTCAATGGTGCAATAGGCCAGCATTTTTTTAAAATCCCGGTGAACACTTGCATTCAAAATTCCAAACACCCCGGTGATTATGGAAATTATCAGCAGTAATTCCCCTATGAGCAGCAATTCGCTTTGCAGCATCAGTGCCAGCCGAATAATTCCGTAGATGCCCAATTTCACGATCACCCCGGACATTACTCCCGAGATATGGGATGGAGCAGCTGGGTGGGCGTGTGGTAGCCAGGAATGAAGCGGAACAAACCCCGCCTTGATCCCAAATCCAATAAAGAAGAGCAGGAATAACCAGCCGTTAAAGTTGGTTCCGAAATATTCGCTGATGGCAAGAAAATCAAACGAACCCTGTGCGAAAGCCACCCATATAAATGCCACGGTCAAAAAGGCGACCCCAATGTGCATTTGCACCAAATAATTGACACCCGCTTTTAGGGTTTCGGTTTTTTCGTGTTCAAAGATCACCAAAAATAACGATGATAAAGACATAAGTTCCCAGGCGATAAGGAATGCCAGACTGTGCTGCAGCATGCAAACCCAAAGCATGGAGGTCTGAAAAACAAGGAACAGGATCCAGTGCAGGGAAAGATTCGCTTTTTGTTCTTTGTAGGGT
>JBGSWA010000067.1:0-3021 GCA_041752645.1 Gillisia sp.
TCAATTTTAAATCCAAATTTGGTTGCGATGGCAATTTTGTTCCTTACAGCTTCAAGTGCTTCGCCAACCAATTCTTCATTGACATATGGCCCATAAACTTCAGCTGTATCAAAAAATGTCACCCCTTGTTCGTAAGCATTCCTTATCATTTGAATACCTGTTGCTTTATCCACACCAGGTCCGTAGTGTCCGCCACTCAATGTCATATTGCCGAAGCCAAGTGAAGAAACTTCTAATTGACCGAGTTTGCGGGTTGCTATATTTTTTGTCATTGGTGGTGTCTGGGCAAACATCCGCAACGGATTAGCAAGCATTAATCCTGCACCAGCCATTGCCGACTGCTGAATAAATTTTCTTCTCGATGTTTGATTATATTTCCCCTTAACTATTTCTTTTAAAGGCAAACTTATTCCTTCTTCAATATTCTACCCTCGACTGTTGTATTGCGTCATAGCGATCACCTACGACACCTATTTTTTCGATTTTGCTTTCAATCTCATTTATTTCAGTTGTCGTTAAAGTGAAATCAGCAGCTCTTAAATCTTCCTCTAAATGTGAAAGCTTGGTTGTGCCCGGCAAGGGAACTATAAATGGGTACTTTGAAAGCATCCATGCTATGGATATTTGAGCTGCAGTCATGCCTCTTGTTTTGCCAAATTCAATTAGCTCCTCAAGAATTCTTTTATTTAATCTTATGGCCTCTGGCTGAAACCGTGGCCATGTCCCACGACCGTCATTTGTATTTAGATCAGAATATTCTGTCAAACTTCCACCAAGTAACCCACGGCAAAGCGGACTATAGGCCACGAAGCCTATCTCCAATTCCTGTAAGGTGGAAAAGATGAACTCTTCGGGAAGCCTGGTCATAAAAGAATACTCACTTTGCACTGCTGTCAGTGGGCAAACAGCGTGTGCCCTTCTGATGGTTTCAGCACCTGCTTCAGAAAGGCCAAAATGCAACACCTTCCCCTCTTTAATAAGATCTTTTACAGTGCCGGCAACATCTTCAATAGGCACGTCGGGATCAACTCTATGCTGAAGAAAAAGATCAATACGGTCGGTTTTGAGACGTTTTAGTGATTGCTCCGCAACTTTTCTAATTTGCTCTGGCCTACTGTTCATAACACCGGGACCTTCAATATCAAAACCAAACTTGGTGGAGATGGCAACCTGGTTTCGGATGGGGGCAAGGGCTTCACCTGCCAGTTCTTCATTTATATAGGGACCATAAATTTCGGCAGTATCGAAGAAATCACAGCCACGATCTGCAGCCTCCCTTATCAGTTTGACCATACTTTTATGGTCAGGGTGGAGACCTCGTCCATTTGTCATTCCCATGCAGCCAAACTGTATGGCAGAAACTTCAAGGGGATTCTTCTTTGAGCCTAAACTCCGCTTTTTAGTTAGAATAGTACCAATGCCTTTTTTCCTTTCAGTCCCCAGTTGACCGGATGCGTAACTTATCACTGGTCCTCCCGCCATAGTTCCTATACCAAGTAAAGAGGCCGCCTTTAAAAAACCTCTTCTACTGTTCGAACCTGCGTTTGTATCTTTCTGTTGGTTCTCAATATTCTTTTTCATTGTTGAATTTTTTAGGAAGTTGACTTAAAAATCGATCTTGCTCCCGATACCACTGCTTTCTATAAAAAGCGATAGTCAGGAAACTACTTTATATTGTTATATTCCTCATCTGTTACCGGCTCCATCCATTCCACAATTCCATTTTCTGTATTGGGAATAACATAAAGTTGCTGTAAGCCAACCTCAGGGCTTGCCCCGTGCCAATGCCGCACATTCGGAGGACATTTTATCACATCTCCTTTTTGAATAACTTCAATTTCCTGACCTTCAATTTGGTGGTAGCCAACTCCATCTGTAATTATCAGTATTTGACCGGAGGGATGCAAATGCCAATGGCTCCTGGCACCGGGTTCAAAATAAACATTACCGGCAAGTGTTGTATGTATGGAATCTGCTTCCACCAGGCCAACAGGATAAGCATTTCCCGTGAAATATTCCGGAGAACCTTTTTCACCTTTGGGAAAAATGGTATTCAATTCATTTTTATCTGCCATCGCATTTTCTTGTTTTGTTCCCGTATTTGTGTTGCAGGATTGTCCGATGAACATTAAGATTATAACTAATATTATTGCTAATTTTTTCATTTTTATATTTGTTTATTTTATTTTAAAAGTCACGGCGACCTCGCCTGAACCTAGTGCTTCCGCCAAACCTTCAGGGTTATTTATCTTTCCAATCCTGGTGTAATTATATGTAGTGGAAAATCCCTTATAAAAAAGCACTAATGTGTTTGAGCCGTAAAGCATCAGTTCACCATTTTGTATAGTACCGGGATTAGATGCATTAGAAGGTAAACCTTCTGTTAATTCAAAATACTTTTCATTATTGTTCAATTCGGTCATAGTTAGTGTTAAAGGCAAACCCTCCATAAAAGTGTTTGCTGTAGCATTGTTTTCGAGTGTAGATGAAAAAGAAGCTGTTCCAATTAGAATTCTAATTTCCATCTTATCTGATTTTTGGATTTCATTTTGGTCTATATCCGGCTGTTTGATGTTCTGCTGGGTACAGGCATGTAACTGGAAACAGAAAAGGCCCGATAAAAGAAAGATCATTACTTTCATTACGCTATTCATTACTCAATCTTTTTAATGATTTTTGCGGGAATACCACCAACGATGGTGTTATCCGGTACATCTTTTGAAACCACCGCACCTGCTGCTACAACCGAATTTTCTCCAATGGTTACTCCTGGTAAAATGGTAGCATTGGCACCAATCCAGGCGTTTTGTTTGATGTGAATTTTACCTGTTGTTAGCGTTTGTCTGTCTTTGGCTGAAATTGGATGCGCTTCAGAAAGCAAACAGACTTTAGGTGCGAGCATTACATTATCTTCAATGGTTATTCCGCCCAAGTCCAAAAAGGTGCAATCAAAGTTGATGAACACATTTTTCCCTATTTGGGTATTCTTTCCATAATTGATATAAAGCGGGGTAAACACAG
>JBGSWA010000068.1:0-11245 GCA_041752645.1 Gillisia sp.
CGTGATGCAGATGCCATGCAGGAGTGGAGTGCTCAGGCTGTAGATCTTTGCAGTCAAAGACAGCAGCGGATTCTCGCAGATGTATTACCGGCGCTCAAGCCTGGCGGCTTTTTGGTTTATGCAACCTGCAGCTACAGTGCAGTAGAAGATGAAGAGATCCTTGACTGGCTGGTACAAAGTTTTGGTTTACAAAGTATGGTTGTAGATTGGCCCGATGCATTATTCGGAGTTGTTGCCTGCCAAAGCCCCAAGGAAAAAGCTAACGGCTTCCGGTTTTTCCCGAATCGGGTAAAAGGGGAGGGCTTTTTTATTGCGGTCCTGCAAAAACCCGGTGTTTTGATTAATTCTGATAACAAACAGAAACCAAAAACTTCGCGAACAGAACTTTCCAAGGCAATGATACCCTGGCTTTGGTCTCCTGAGGAACTGATTTTTTATGTTCATAAAAATAATATTTATGGAATGCCTCCTGCCGTTTTCCGATTTTTCGAAAACTATCAAAAGAAATTTTATATCCGAAAAGCTGGGATCCTTTTGGCAGAGGATATGCATGGAAAATTTATACCACAGCATGCTCTGGCCTTAAGTCCTCTGCTCAATCCAAAGGCATTTAACATTTGGGAAGCCGATCTGCGGGATGCCATCCGGTTTTTGCAAAAGGAATCCCTTATGCCCATACATTTACCCAAAGGTTGGATTTTGGTCAGTTTTCAGGGATTGCCATTGGGATGGTTGAAGAATATGGGAAACCGGTCCAATAATTACTATCCCAAAGAATGGAGAATCCGGATGACTGTCTGATTTTTTAATGTTTCATAATCTGTTGGGTAAATTTTAACGGAAAAGCTACGCTGAAAACCTCACTTTTGCGCCACTCCTTTCGGGAGTATTGAAAGTGTATTTTTTTGAACGGGAAAACAGCAATCAGGCATGTGGAAACGAAGATCAGGTATTTTTTTTATGGGGTTAAGTTTGCTCTTTTTTTCAAAAAACGGGATCGGTCAAACTTTATCTGGAATTATTCAGGACGAAAATGCATTTATTCTTGTCAGTCCTTCAACAGGTCAGACCTTTGCCGACCTCATTAAAGTTTGGGGTATTACGGGAACCCCTGATACAAGTCACAAGGACGTTTTTGTTCCACTTGCCGGTAAATTAGGGTTCGATCCATGTACAGGATGTATTCCCGTTTATCATGAAGTTAAAAAAAGAGATGTGCTTTTCAGAATTTCAAAATGGTATGGACTGGTAGCCTTAAATCCTATCAAATCACTAAATGGGCTACGCAGTAACAATCTGAATATAGGACAGCAGCTCTTGATTGGTTATTTATTCCCTCCCAATGATTCTACCAATTTTAGTTATCTCGCAAAAAATAATCAGCGGGATGAGCCGGAGAGCCTAAAAGCTAACTGGGAAATACCTTACGAAGATATTTTTCCAGAGCTTACTTATAAAGGTTCCGGCGTTTTTGAGGTAGAGTGGGAGGCCTCTGTTCCTTTGAACCAATCCTCCGGAAAATCCTCCGTTTTTAAAACCGGAAGCGGCTGGCAGGATGGGCGCTTTTACCTGCTTCACAATGATTTGGAAACCGGGAAAGTGGTGAAACTTATCGAGCCGGTTTCCGGGAAATTTATTTATGCCAAAGTGGTAGGACCCCTCCCAAAAATAAAGATGAATAATGGCCTGACTACCCGCATAAACAGTGCTGCAGCAGCTATGCTTGGTATTATTGATGATAATTCTTTTGAGATATTAATTCAGTATTAACCAGTTGGGAGATCCTGCAACAGGGTTTCTTCAGGCCACCTGATGCCGCGAAGAAAATCAGGGATTGCCATTTTTTTCTTTCCTTCCAGTTGTACTATTTTTAGCGATAAGAATCCGTCTTTACAACCAAGCAGTAAGGTATGCTTGTTATCGGTATACCAGGTTCCGGAAACAGGGCTTACATCAGGCAGGGAAACAATCTGGCTTTCAAATATCTTGAAGGTTTTTTTACCTAGCATGGTAAATGCACCTGGAAATGGAGAAAGCCCGCGAATTCGGTTGTGGACCTGTTCTGTAGTATCCAAGGGGTTTATTTTGCAGGTTTCCGTAAATATTTTTGGGGCATGCTGCAGGTTTTCGTTTTCGAAAGTTTGCGGAGTGGGTTGAATGCTTCCAGTCATCAATCCTTCAATGGTTTTTACCAGTACTTTTGCTCCGGTTTCTTTCATTAAGTCATAAATATATCCGGCATTATCATTGGGTCCTATTGGTATTTTTTCCTGAAGCAGGAGGTCTCCGGTATCAATGGCATGCTGCAATATAAAAGTCGTAACACCGGTTTCTTTTTCGCCGTTAATGATTGCCCAATTGATGGGTGCAGCCCCTCTGTATTGAGGTAGTAATGATCCGTGCACATTCAGGGTTCCCATTGGGGGCATGTTCCAAACTACTTCAGGTAGCATTCTGAAAGCAACAACTACCTGTAAATCGGCATTCAGTTTTTTAAGACTATCCAGAAATTCTTGATTTCTCAATTTCTCAGGCTGTAAAACCGGAATTTGTTGTTGTACTGCAAATTGTTTTACTGCGCTTTCCTGTAGGAGCATGCCTCTACCTGCAGGTTTATCCGGAGCTGTAACCACAGCAAGAACCGGGAAATCAGCCTCCACCAATGCTCTCAAACTCGCCACAGCAAACTCCGGTGTCCCCATAAAAATAATCCTTGGCTTCGATTCTATCCCTGATACCTTTAAATCCATAGTAGCAAAGGTGAAAAAAGTAACGCAGCTTAGGAAATTAGTTTGGTGTGATTTTTTTAGTGGTTAAAAAGGAAATTACGATAGCGTGTGATCAGGAGTTATTTATTTTACCTTTAGGAAGTGTAAAATAAAAAACACTTCCTTTTCCCGGGGTTGACTCTACCCATATTTTCCCGCCATGTTTTTGAATAATCTTCTTACAAGTTGCTAACCCAAGTCCGGATCCTTCATACACGTCTCTTGCGTGTAGTCGTTTGAAAGGTTTAAATATTTGTGAAAGGACTTCGCTTTCCATGCCGATTCCATTGTCTTGTACACTCAGCACCCAATTAGTATCCATTTCTGTAATAGCGACAACGATATGGGGAGAGGTTTCAGGATCAACAAATTTCAAGGCATTATTTATTAAATTCAGAAAAACCCTGTAAATACCTGAGGCATGGCCATGGATAATAATATTAGTGTCTATCGGTAAAATAAGTTGGCCACCTGTTTGAGAAATCTTTTCTGTTAGATCTGTTGTTACGTCGGTTAGTATTTTGTCCAGTTTTATTTTCTCAAACTTTATTTTATCTCTGCCAATCAAAGAAAATGCAAGAAGCTCCTGAATGAGTTTACTCATTCTTTGACTTGCATCCGATAAATGAAACAGGTACTTCTTGCCTCGTTCGTCAAGCAGATGTTCATATTTTTTCGATAGGATGTCACTAAAGCTTTTTATAAGCCTTACGGGTTCCTGCAAATCATGGGCTGCTACATGGGCAAATTCATCAAGTGCTTCGTTTCTTTCCTGAAGCTTTTTATTCATTTCTTCAAGAAGAATACGGTTCCCGTTTAATTCAGTTATATCCGTAATAATGGCTACCAATGCCTCTTTATCTTCATATTCTGTTCGTTGAAGATGTACTTCTACATCATAAGTACTCCTGTCTTTGCGTTGATGAATCGTTTCAAAAATAAGGACTTCCATCTCTCCGCTTAGTAAAGGAGAGATTAGTTTGTGAAATTGATCATGGGTGTACTTCGGTTTTATATCGACGGGAGTATACTTTCGAATTTCATCTAAACTAAATCCCATATTTTTAAGTGCGCCTTTATTGAGATATAAAAAATGCAGGTTATGCGCATCAAATACATAAATCTCATTGAGACTATTCTCAAGGATATGGGCAAGTTGGTCTCTTTCTTTAATGAAATTTTGTTCAGTGCGGTTTTTTTCTGATGAGCTATCCATTACTGAGTTTAATAAGGTTATAGGATGTTTTCTTTTTTGAATTTCAATTGAAATATACTTCCTTTTCCAACATTTGAATTAACCAGGATTTCTCCTTCGAGGTTATCCATAATTTTTTTTACAATAGCAAGCCCCATTCCCGTACCGGTGTATTGATCGCGGTTATGAAGCCTTTGAAATATAATAAATATACGATCAAAATACTCCTTTTCTATTCCGATGCCATTATCCTCCAGAGAAATAAGCCAATGTGATCCGGTATCCCCGGCCGTAATTTTAATTTCAGGCGGAATATGCTGATGACTGTATTTTAAAGCATTGTTAATCAGGTTATTGAATAGTTGTATAGTTGGTGACCGGTATATAAAGATCGTAGGAAGTTTTTCGCAGATAATGACAGCCTTTTTTTCTTCAATAAGTTTTCCTTGTAATATTTGAACTTCCTCCACTATTTTATTCAGGCTGACTGCCACCTTTTTATCCTCGTGCTTTCCTACTCTTGAGTATTCAAGCAGGTCAAGAATAATTTGCCGCATACGCTTAGCACCATCAACTGCAAAGTGGATATATTGTTTAGCTTTTTCATCAAAAAGAGGGTTATATTTCTTTTCTAAAAGACTTAAATAGCTTGTCACCATTCTGAGCGGTTCTTGAAGATCGTGTGAGGCTACATAAGCAAATTGTTCGAGTTCTTTGTTTGATATCTGTAACTCTTTGGTGAATTCTTCTAGTTTTGTAGTTAATTGTAAAAGAGATTTTTCGTATTCTTTTTGATAAGTGATGTCCTTCATTGCTCCAACAAGGCGATAGGCTGCTCCTGATTCATCTCTTAATATCATTCCCCTATCCTGAACGTATGCATAAGTTGCATTTGTTTTCTTAAAGCGATATTCTTTTACCCAATGAACTTCTGAAGGATTTTCAATGATTTTTTCAAGGGCTTCTGTTATTTGTAACTGTTCTTCCGGGTGTATATTCCTTTTCCAGTGTTTAATTGCAAAATGGAGATCCTTTACCTGATATCCGAATAATTTGTTGAATCCTTCACCCAGAAACAGGATATCTTTCTTTATATCCCAATCCCAAATAGCATCATTGGTTGCTTCTGTTACTTTTTCAAATCGCTCATTGGTTTGGCTTATTTTTTCAATGCTTTGTTTATGTTCCGAAATATCTGTAAAATAAACAGCAAGTCCGGTTTCATGCGGGTATACACTAACGTCAATCCATCGTTCACGATCTAGCAAAAAGGTTTCAAAGTGAATGTTTTCCTTTGTATTGAATGCTTTTCTTAGCAGTTCATAAAAGTTTTTTCCAATTTTATCAATCAATATGGGCTCTATTTTATGAAAAAGAATATTTTCCCTTTTGATGCCTAATGTTCTTTCCGCTGATTTATTCCAGTAGGTAATTTCCCATTGATTATTTGTTGTGAAAAAACCGTCACCGATCGTTTCCAGGATTCTGTTTTTTTCATCTAAGGCTGTATTGAGGGCTAATTTATTTTTTCTTCGCTGTAATGCTACAGCAAGATTTGACTGGAGCCCTTTAAGAAAATTTTTTGCATCCTCCTGCAACCCCGAATGCTTTTCCGTAGGAATAATAAATAACAACCCTACAGGCAAATGATGAATGAAAACAGGAAGCAGGATCAAGGATGAAATACTATGTTTCCCGAGTTTTTGTTTTAAGGATCCTTCCTGAAGGTCATGAATCGATATATTTATATTTTCTACATGTGTAATGTTTGGAAAAAAGGCTTCCATTTCCCGATAGGTAATAGATGGTACTAATGAATGAATCAGTGCCTGTGTATTTTTTTCATCTACCCATTTATATTTGTTTAAAAAACATTTCTCGTTTTGTGATTGTTCAGGATCCATTTCCAGAAAAGATACCACCTTTAACTCCAGGCTTTCTCCCGTAAGTTTAAGTACTTCTTCAATAGATATTTCCCAGGAATGCTCCAATAAAAAGGTACCGATTATTTTAGACATAGAATCCAGTAACATGGATTTTTTTGCCAATTCTATTTCTCCCAGTTTCCGTTCATGAATATCCTGAAAACTACCAGAAATTTTCACGCAAACCTCATTCTGAAATTCGGTTTTCCCAATCACCCTTACCCACCTTGAATTATTTTTAAGGGTAATAATTTGTTTTTCGAAATCAAAATCTTCTCCGGTTTGAATACAATGCGATACAATTGCTCTTATACTGTCCTGATCCTCCTCTCTATAGAATAGAAATGCTTTTTCAAAGTCAGGCTCAAAGGAATCATCCACTTCATGGATTTCACGAGTCATTGCAGACCAATGATGCTTGCCTGAAATAAGGTCAACTTCCCAACCTCCTACTTTTGCCAGAAAGGATGCGTTCTTCAGAATATCTTCTAAGTCTTTAGTTTGAGTGATGTCTTTAGCTACAGCGTAGATCTTTTTATTCTCGGGAGAGGTGAAAGAGGTCCATGAAAGCCATATGATCTTACCGGTTTTGGTAATATATCTGTTTTCAAAGTTGAGGGTTCTATCTCCTTTATGTGTAAGGTTGGATTCGTAAATGGTTTTCTCAAGATCTGCCTTGTATACAAATTTCAGGAAAGGTTGTCCAATCAGTTCGGATTCTTCAAATTCCAAAAGTCTCAATCCTGCAGGATTTATTTTGATGAATTTATTTTCAGCGTCTACAATGCAAATCAAATCCGGAGCATAATTAAATTGGTTGTTCAATTCTTCTTCAAGCAGTTTTCTGTTGATTTCAGATCCGATTTTTTCAGTAAGTTGTTCAAAAAGCAGGTCTTGCTTTAATAAGAATCGAGCGTCTTTGCTGCTTCCTGAAATAATTATTCCCATTACCTGATGATTGTAAATCAGAGGGATTGTGGCGATAGATTTTATACCGGATATATCTGCCTCCTTCATCCTTAAGAAAATATCCTTTATTTCATCAAGATCAGAAATTAATATCTGTTTCGTTTTCCATACAAGGCCGGGGACTCCTTCTCCATAGGATATACTTTTAAAATTCGGATTTTCCTCAAAAAAGCGCTTGCCGTACTCATCACTATACTGTCTTGAAACCAGATTAATTTGATTCAAACTTTCATCCGGTAACCATATTTCTGTAAATGAAAATCCTGTATAACCGGCTATGATGTCAAGGGTTTCTGACAGACAGGTTTTGAGTTTTTTATTCAGGTTGAAAATCTGACCAATATCCATCGAGATTTTCTCAAGGAATTCTGAATTTTTTTGTAAGGAAACATCCTGAATAGCGCCAATGATTCGTATTGCCTGTCCCGAAGGATCTCTTATGATATATGCTTTATCCTGTACATAAGCGTATTCCCCGCTTGCTTTTTTAAACCGGTACTCCTGAGTCCAAAAATTTTCATTTCCTGATATGATTTCACCTACCAATGTGTGGACCCTGTTACTGTCTTCAGGGTGTAGTTTATCTGACCATTTTTTGATGCCTGGAGTTTTGTCTTCAAGATCCCATTGAAACAATTTTGAAAACCCTTCTCCCCAATATAAATGATTGGTTAAAATATCATAATCCCAAATTGCATCAGAGGTCGCTTTGGTGACATATTCATGCCGGTTATTACTGATTTCAAGGGCCTTGTTTTTACGTTGGCTTTCAAGTATTACAGAAATCAGAGAGGCTGATTTCTTAAAGGTTTCGAGAATACGTGAAGGTACCTGATTTTTAAAAGGAAAATAATTGGAGTAGGTTGCAATAACCTGCCCCTCTGCATTAAAAATTGGATGACTCCAACAGGATTTCAGGCCTAGGCCCAAAGGTGCTTCTTTGTATTTTTTCCAGGATTCATCGTTCTCAATATCCTCTACAAGTACCATTTTTTTTGTGAAAGCAGCTTTGCCACAGGAACCCTCTTCCGGTCCGATTCCCTTACCATGAAATGCCAAAGTAAATGAATCGGGTAGGGTAGGTGCAATCAGTTTCCAAACCTTATTATCCTGAACTTTAAGAATAGAGGTCTTTACCCCGGAAAATATTTCTTCAATGCCCATAAGATAATGATTCAGCACTTCCTGCAAGCCGGCATCTTCTTTCAGGGCATCTTCAAGAAATTTATTTTCAAGCAGGCTGATCTTATAACTTATTTCGTTTTCTGTAATATCATTTTCACTCACCAGCAAACAATTCCTTTGTTCAAACCAGATTCTTTTAATGGAAATTTCTGCACGGATGATATCTCCATTACTTCCTTTGGCATTGAAAACTCCTAAATGAATAATTTTTTCCTCAGGTAAAGGAGGTTGTGCTTTATGAATTTCAAGGAGTTTCCTTTCAAGCTCCGGATCGATATTTTCTTTTCTTAAAAAAATTTCTCTGGTAACCTGGTATTGCTGAAGTGCTGTTGTATTTACACCTAGTATCTCAGCTTTTTCAGGATCGTAAATCCAAACCGGAAATGGAATAACATCAAAAAGTGCCTGATTGGTTTCTCTTAATATGTCTTGTTCTTGTTGAAGTTTTAATTGTTGTGTAATATTAGTTGCAGAGATTGAAATACCATTGATTTCATTTTTTTCATTTCTTGCAGGATCAAAAAATATTTGCAACCAATTGCTTTCCTCTTTTTCGCCCTTAACGTTTACTTTATAACTAAAAGATTCTCCCTGAATAATTGCAGATTTTGCCGTTTCTATTCGTAAAATACTTTCATCGGGTAAAAAAAATCTGAAGTTTTTATTTACTGAGAGGTGTTTATTAAAATAAATAAAAAACCTGTTTTTAAATTGATTATTGAAAGCAATAATATTGAAATCTAAATCGGTTAATAAATGAGCTTCTCTTATATTTTCTATAAGCAATTGTCTTCTGAGCTCATTCGAAAATTCCATCGTTGAAAAATCAATTAAATGAGATGGCCGGTTGAATGTTGCGGTATTTTCAGTCTGATCTGTTTCGTTATTCAACCCAATTTGAAACAGATAAACCGGGGCGGAAGACAAACTATTGGGGAGTAACTCAACCTGAAGAGGTACTTCTTTAACAGGTAAGTCCTCTTGCAACTCAAGCGTTTTTTGGATTACCTGCAGGTTATGTATTTTTAGTAGGGTTAATAAATTTTTAAAGGCGTTTTTTATTTTTCCTTTTATTTTTATAATTTTTTTGTTTTCATCATCAATATGAATCTCTGAAAACATGGAAATATCACCGCCCTTTTTAAGGATATCCATGGACTCATTGACAAGAATCCATGGATATCTCTTTATACTATCATCGAAACCCGCTAATTTTTCAGGATATTGGAATTCCGTTTCCATGTTTGCAATTCGTTTTTCTACTTTTTATATTTATTTCATAAGGATTTTGTTTGCCCTGAAATAAAAGGTATATAAAAGTAAGCAATATTTTAATTGAGGTTCTGAACGAGTGAATTTGAATTTCTAAAAGATATTTTAAAGATTGTTCCTTTATTTACCTGACTTTCCACATGGATGAAACCGCCCATAGATTCTACCTGATTTTTGGTGATAAAGAGTCCGATGCCCTGCGAATCTGTTTTTTGGTGAAATGTTTTGTATAACCCGAACAGCTTTGCTCCATATTTTTCCAGATCAATTCCAAGACCGTTGTCTTCAATATGAATGACTTGGTAACCATTTTCCTCCTTTAAATAGAGTTTTATAAAACTTTCACGCTCTTGTGAGCGATATTTTATACCGTTGGTCAGGAAGTTTAAAATGATGCTATCCATATAAGCTGGAATGGCATAGATATAAGCATTTTGGTCAATAAAGTTATGGATTTGAACAGAGTCTTTAATGGCAAGGGCTTTCACAGAATCTATCGCTTTTGAAACGACCTCATGCAAAAATATTTTTTCAGATTTTTGTTTCTCATTGGTGTTTACAAGGGCAACTTCTGATAGGTGTGATATCGTTTCTTTTAAGTGGTCGGAAGCAAGTTTGATCATTTTTACGAGTTCCTGTTCCTGTAGCTCGGGCAATTCTTCTAATAGAAACTGAATCAGGGTGTCTATATTTCCCGAGTGGCTCTTTAGGTTATGAGAAACAATGTTGGCAAAATTCTTTAGTCTTTCATTTTGATTTTTCGAAAGATCGAGAAGGAATCGAAGTTCTTCGTTTACCTTCTTAATTGGAGTAATATCATTGGCAATAAATAGATAGCCGGTTTTTACAGAATCCTGCAGGATAGGAGTTACGTTTAAAAAAACAGGTACCTCAGATTTATTTTTTTTCAGAAAATTCCATTCTCCCGAATGAATACTAGTACCCTGTTTGATTCTTTCCAAAATAGAAGTGTTCTTTTTTTCATTGAAAATCCGGAGAAGGCTTTCCTCGTTATATTTAATGGAGAGTTCCCGAGGATGAGGTTGCAGTACATCAATAAATTCCTTGTGAACCAACTCCTCTGCCGGATATCCAAGTAGCAATTCGGCCCCCCGGTTGAAGTTTTGAATAAGTCCTTTTATGTCTGTACTGATAATACAAACCTGCGTGCTTGCATCCATAATACCCTGCAGTCTGGATAGGCTTTCGCTGATTCTTAATTCGTAATCCTTGCGATCTGATATGTCTTCAATAAAGGTCCAGAATTTATGATACCCATTCCCATCAGTTAAAACTACTCCACTAATCAAAACCGGATAGGAGGATCCGTCTTTTTTTAGATTAGGGAGTTCAATGGGGCCATAATATTGAAGGGGTTTAAGGTTTTTCAAAATATTTTTCTGCACTAAAGCATCTTTTGGGTGCATTAAATCCCAGATATGAAGTTTTTGAAACTCCTCCTGCGAATAGCCGGTAGGATAAACTAGCTTCTCATTTGCCTGTAAAAACTCTCCGGTATTAAAGTCTACCAGGCCAATACCAATAGGAGAACGCTCAAAAAGTCCATTGAGTAATAAAGCATTGTATTCTTTTTCTTGCTCCTCAATGGATTTTTGGGTAATGTCCTGAAAAGTACCGATAATACGGGATGAATGGTTCTGATAAGTCACCAATCTTCCGGTGGCTCTCACCCACCTAAGATTTTTTTTGGCAGTAATAATCCTGCAGGTTACCTCAAATGAACTCCCGGATGTTACAAGATGTTCCAATGCATTGGTAATGATCAACTGATCATCCGGATGATAAAATTCAATTCCATTGATGAGGTTATGATCAAAATCAGTATCGAGTTCATGAATTTTATAAACCTGTTCTGTCCAGGTAGTTTGTCCGGTACTCAGGTCCAGTTCCCAGGCTCCAAGACCTGCAAT
>JBGSWA010000069.1:0-4067 GCA_041752645.1 Gillisia sp.
CCCCGGTAATTTGCAGGAAGAACTTGCTGATAAAACAGAATCCATCATTGACGATGCCATTGCTGAAATCAGGAATGTTGCCCATAACCTGATGCCAAAAGGACTTTCCTCCAACGGACTCATTAACACGCTGACCGAGTACTTTGAAAACACCCAACAATTGTACAGCAAAAACATTTTGTTTACACACCAGGTTTCAGAGCAACTGGGTGAAGAATTGCAAACCAATTTGTACCGCATTATTTGTGAACTGGTGCTGAATGCTGCCCGGCACAGCAAGGCAGCTTTTATTAATGTACATATACACTGCTCACATGGAAAAGTTACACTCAGCATTTACGATGATGGCCAGGGATTTTTAAAAAAGCAGCATAAAAGCAACCAAACACTTGGTTTGCAAAGTGCAGAAAGCAGGGTGCATTACCTGAAAGGAGCTTTCAATTTACAATCACAAAATGGAAAAGGCACCATCATAGATATTGAGATACCTGTTACAGTTTAACCAAACCCATGTGAGAAGCCTTTAAAATTAAACCGATACGGTTCTTCACTTCAAATTTTTCAAACAGTCTTGCCCGGTAGGTATCTACAGTAGATTCACTTAAAAACATTTTTTTGGAGATGGCTGCATAGCCCATGTCGGAGCACAGATAATCCAGCAATTCTTTTTCCCTACCGGTGAATTCGGGAACAATGGCCGATTCCTGTTTTTTGGTTACATGCTTGTGAATATTACTGGTAATGATGGGTGTATAGTAATAGCCAAATTTTACCACCTGCTGCAGGGCAAACAACAATTCCTCGGCCCCAATACTTTTTAGCAGGTATCCCTTCACGCCATACTGCAGCATCTGTATCACATTGTTCTCATCTTCTTCCATAGTGAGGGCCAGCACATTCACCTGCTTCCGGTTCTCAAATATCCACTTAGCAACCTCCGTACCGCTCATGCCGGGCATTACAATGTCCAGCAACATAATATCAGGCATAGGGCCGGGCTGTTGCAACCGTTCAATAGCCTGCACACCATCCTTCGCCGTCCAGCAAACGGTGAAGCCCTCAAAATCATCAATCAATCCGGCCAGCGAATCACTAAATATTTTGTGATCATCGACAAGTGCTACCGTGGTCATTCGGTAAAGTTAAAATATTTAACAACGAGTGTTTGCATGAATATTATCATGGTTTTTCATGATGGAGATTGGGGGATTTTCATGTTGTGGGAGGGTTGTTGGGGGAGTAGATTTGATTAAACTATTTATAACCATGTTTGACAATGTAGCACTTAATGTAGTGATTGGCTTGGTTTTCATTTATTTGTTGTACAGTTTATTGGCAACAGTTCTTTCCGAGATCATTGCTACTCAAATTGGGTTAAGGGCACGTAATTTAAAGGAAGCCATTGACCGTATGTTGACGGATGATCAAAGTGATGACGTTGGTTTTTGGATGAGATTGCTGGATTCTTTAAAACTTACCAAGAACCCTGATAACGCAAGGATAGAGAAATTTTATAATAATCCTGAAATAAAATACTTGGGCAGTACCGGGATTTTTAAGAATCCCTCCTCATTTAAAGCAGTTACCTTTTCAAGAACGTTGCTATATGAATTAAATGGCAATGGACCGCTGGACAAGGTTAAAATCCTTAAAGAACTGGAACGGTCGGTAAATCCTTTGAAGGAAGGCAATCAACCCCTGGAAGTAGTAGACGCTGCAATTCCAACCCTTGATAAACAAAGCGCCCAATTTGTAATGAGCCTCTACAATGATTCACATGGCGACCTTGTAAAGTTTAAGCTTCAACTGGAAACTTGGTTTGACCGCACGATGGAACAGGCAACGGAATGGTATAAAAGAAAAATACAGGTGATACTAATGGTACTTGGTTTTTTAATGGCCTGGTTTTTTAATGCCGATACCTTTAGTATCATCAGCAAATTATCAACTGACAAAGATGCCAGGGATAAACTTGTAACCGTAGCTGTCGCTTATACCCAAAACAACACCAAGCCACCGAGTGATGGAAATTTCAATTTGGGTGCTGATAAAACCGATTCACTTAATGACGTTAAGAAAAAACTTGAGGAGGACGTAGCTAACGCCAATACCATATTGGGCATCGGTGGCTGGCCTGCAGATACGGTATATTATGCTATTGACAATAAAACCGGCAAACGAATTTATACTCCGCTGATTGATGAAATGTCAATGTCAAATAGCCAAAGAAACGATGCGGATGGTGATGGTAAGATTCATTTTACGCACTGCCAGAAATGGAATTATTTTTTTAGCCTTCTGCACCACCACTTTTTCGGATTTCTTATTACTGCCATCGCCATAAGCTTAGGTGCCCCGTTTTGGTTCGATTTATTAAACAAACTGATGAAATTGCGTACCTCTTTAAAACAAGAAATCGATAGCACAAATAAAAATGCAAATAGTACTTTATCACCTTTAAACAGGGAGGCATAATGAAAGCAAGGGTAAATGTGGCGTTGAACTTAAGAACTGGAACTCCGGAAGTATTGCCACAAAATAATCCCGGCAACCGGTATTATAATGAAGGCGATGTTATTGATATAGTTGAAGTAGTTATTGGAGAAAAATACAAGGACAGCAATATTTGGTATCGCCTAGTTGATGGAGGATTTGTGTGGAGTGGCGGAGTTGATGCTGATAAGCAATATGAATTAACCCCACTTACACAAATAGAATTTAAGTCAATCATTAAAACTATATGGCAAGCATCAAAGGGTGAAAACTGTACTATAAGCGTCATTGATTCTGGCATTGATAGAAATAATCCTTTCCTGATAAAAAGGATAGAAGAAGCAGGCTCTTTTTCTTTCGTAGAAAACAATTCAAAAGACGCATTTAGCTGCATTAACAACCATGGAACAACAATGGCTGGACTTATTTGCGGAAATGATGAAAGGGATTTTATTGGCTATGCTCCAATGAGTAAAGTTATCTCTTTAAAAATATTTAACACTCAGTTAAATGATAGTAATGATTTAACGAAAAAGCTTATTGCAGCACTTGATGATGTACTTCTCAACGAAAATATAGATATAGTCAACCTAAGCCTTCAACTTAATCCTGAATTAGTGTCTGTGGATTTAAAATCACAAACTGAAATAAAAATAAATCAACTTATCGGCAATGGTGTAATTGTTATCTGTGCAAGTGGTAATGAAGGATTTGTAGCTTTTCCCGGAACAATTCCAACAGTAATAACAGTAGGCGTTCTGAATAATGGAATCGATTTAAAAAGTTTTTCAAAAGGTCTTCTCAAACAAACACAATTTCAAAAAGAGATTGATTTTTTTCTCGAAACATATGAGCAAAATGTAATAATAGCGAATAGACTAGAAACAATTTCTTTTTCAAATTTTAATTCTTCTGAAGCAACTGCAATTTTTTCAGGAATTGTTGCATTGAAAAAAAGTATAAATAAAAATTACGATCAAAATCAATTAAAAATTGATTTAAATAATTGCAAAAAACTCTTTTTAAGACTTCCCGGTCTTAATGTATACAAATTAATCTTAAAGAATTTTTTCAACACTTAAATTTTAAAATCATGCGTAAGTTACTATTGTCATTTCTACTAGGAATCGGTCAGGTAAATGGAGTCTTCTGTCAAAATGAAACTCTTACTGTTGACTTAGCGGAGTTCAATGGCAATTCTGGAACTATTGAAAAACCCTTAGATTTAAAAAAAGTAAGGTCAATTTTAATTGTAAATAAGTTTGTGAGCATACCTTATGATATAAATATAGGTACCGATGTGCAACCTCTTCCTGCTTTAGGACTCGCTGGTGCAGGTGGTATCAGTCCATGTACCAGCCTATTGGCTCTATATACTGCCGCCTCTGCTTTGTCAACAAATACCACAGCTAACGCTAATGAAAAATTATTGAAAGACGCATTAGAGAAAATGGAGGATGAAAAGAAAAAAAATCCGTGTTCTGATAATGGACTAAATAGTGACATTAAAGACCTATTGCAAAAGACCAAACAAGTAATCTCTGTACAATTGGACTTAACTTCAAGAGAAGATG
>JBGSWA010000070.1:0-10524 GCA_041752645.1 Gillisia sp.
TTTAAAATGATATTATCGAAATTTCCAATTAAAATAGAATCCCCACTTATTTTGGTTATTTGTATAAATTGTTCAATATCTGGAGGGGATCCATATGCGAAATTTCCCGAGCCATCAGTTAAACCGATTGCGGATACATAATCTGATGGGGTAATGGAATGTAAGTCTTCTTCCAGTTCATATATTCTATATTGCCCTATACCGTCTATATTTCTCAGGTAAATATGCAAATCCTTATTAGATCGATTACTAAAACTCAATTGCCAGATCTTGTTATTTTCCAAAGCAGAGATTCCATGGACAGTAATTAAAAATTTCGGAGCATTTTCGGGGATATAAGGATTTCCATTTATTTCTGTATAAAAGGAATTCTCACCTGTCCTTGGGTAGTCAGGAACATCATCTTTTAAACAAGAACCTAACAGAAGAAGGATCAGAACCAGGGATTGTTTATAATTGAGCTTTAAAATAGTCATTTGAATGTTTATTTATGCGAATTCAAATCAAAAAAAATGTAGGCAACCGCTCCTATAAAAACACTGCAAGGTCCCATTCCTGGATTTTCTGCAAGGAAATCAGCCGCAACAGGCACGAACGAAGTTCAAATTGAGACTGATTTGAGCATTGGTTTTTTTATATATTGTCAGCGGCTCGTATATTAATTGAATCCCCGGATGCAATCCAAAATTTTGTTTGAAAAAATTAATTACTTGCTGTTAATTTAAGCATTTGATGGGATGGTTCAACTATCTTAAATTCATTTATGATGGCTGCATCAGAATTATAAATTCTAAGGATTCTTGTTTTTTTCCTTGTACTCCCAACTTCCTCTGGCCATAAAATGAGCATCAGTAGCTGCTAATACGCTGTATTCACACACCTTATTATCATCGAAATAAAAAACCTGTCTGTACCAGCTAGGTGGGAAGTCTTCGTGATCCCCAGGTCTGTAAATTTCAATTTCCTCTGCTGTTTTTTCTTCATATGATTCAATCCATCTCATGTTTAGCAGGGAACTCTGGAGCAGTACGTCATCTTTTTCACAACCTATCATTATCATACATAAGGCCAGGACAAGTGGTAAAAAAATAAGCTTTCTCATAGTTATATCTTTAAATACTTAAATGCTTTTCAGACAGGATTCTTATACAACTGACAGGAAGAGCATCTCAAAGATCTCGTTTATTTCCTTTGGCTGATATGTCGCTTTGATCTGCGGCCGTTTTATTTGCCTGGATCCAGTAGATTCCAAAAGAATACCAAGGCGTACTTGTTGCCTGTTGAGATTTGAATCCCGCCGGATAAAAACAGATCGATAATTCCAAGGGACTTAAAGTTGTTATCCAAATATTGGCAACAGGCTTTAAGGCCATCCACCTATTTTTACCACTGAATATATAACTTATTATTCCTGCAGCTCAGATATGCTTAATTCAACAGAGTAATCACCTTGTTCTAATGGATTATTTAAATCAGGGAAAGGAGTGATGCCCAATAATTTAATTATTAAACCATTGATTACAGTATCCTGTTGAAATGTATCATTTGAATGCAAAATAAAGGATAAATTTTCTGAATTTGATTTTAAATTGAATTCAATCGCAGCATCGCCTTCCCAAACACATACGGCACTAGTAGGACATCTTGAATCATTAATGGATTCCAAACATATCTCATATTCCTTTTCCACTATTTTTAGACATTTTTTATAGTCTAAGATTACGCTCTTGTCAAGGTCTAAATCGTATTGCACAGTACGAGTAATATCGCCTGAGCTACAGCTATATAGCAGGATGGAAACTAAAATAACCAACACTTTTTTCATAATTTTTGGATCAGGAACCCTCTGAATAGAGGTTCATTCTAAAATTTGGTTGCGTAATTTTTATTTTAAAAGCTTGTTGCCAGGTGTTTTAGTTATGGACAGGTTTCGGAATAGGATGTTCGGTTTTGTCAGGCCAACCAGGTTTTTCAGTTACTAAATTAATCAAATTCAGCCAATAAACCGCAATTTGCATTCCCGTTATTGTAAAATAAGTGGCGAACAGGCCTGGGTATATTTCCTATTAATTATAGATTTTATGCCAACCCACTCCTAGGATCAAAGAAAACCCGACATAGTAATTTCTAGAAATATTCCCCGATAATTTTAAACCAAAACTAAATCCAAAGGGGTTTCTTTTTTCCTTCTTAAACCACTTAATATTTGTTTCGAAAGCCGCACCAAAAGCTTTAATGCGCTGTCTCTGTATATCATAGAGACTATTGGTGGCGTAAATATTATAGGATGGTCCCAGGGAAATGCTCAGGGAATGTCCTTCATTTATTTTTCTTCTACCATACAATAAGGCTATTTCATTCGCAAATGCATTGGTATTGGAAATGGGGAAAATCAATTCATAGCTCGTACTAATATCCGCAGTTAGTGAATATCTCAAGCTGAGAAGGGTTTTATTTATTTGATAATTCAATTCTCCACCCCACAGGAATCCCCCAGTATCCCCTGTATATGGGCCTAAAAAGGATTCAATATAAAATACAGGATTTTTATCCTCCTTATTTTGTGCAGTAGCCCTAACTCCTGTAATTATGATGATTATCAAAAATATCCTGCCTGAAATTTTGATGAGATCCATTTTTTTAGAATTTTTCAAATATTTAAATTTCAAAGAAGCCATTCCCCTTCGCAAATAATCACAGGAGCGGATTTATACCTCTTAGCTTTCAGTAAAACCCTGGACCTGTTCTTATCACTAGCCTTCCATTTAGCATCGAACCCGCGCTCTTGCAGTGCGTCTTTTATTGCTGGGTCAAGGTGTATTTATCTCCGTTTGGATGAGTCATTGTCAAAATATTATTGTTCAAACCAAAATTCCATGCATCACTTAAAATCAAGGACCAATCAAACTCCGCTGTCCAGGGGCAATCATTGGCAAAGATGATGCTGTTGCCTGAAATTACGTAGGTCCCGTTGCAAAGTGCTGGAAATTTCTCGATTTCACTTTGTCCATTAAACGCTCCTCTATTAAAGGTCAGTTCAACCCCGGATGAATTTCCATTTCGCTCAAAAATTCCGACATAGGTTCCATTTATGTGGCCTTGGAGCTGCTGGGCATCCTCATGGCAACCAACCATTGCAATTAAAAGACCCATCATCATTAATATTTTTGTCTTCATAGTATTAACTTTTAATCTGTTAGTGCTCCATGTTTTGCTTTTAGATGCTACCGCGGGACAGGATTTTTATCTGATTGGCCTAATTTATTTCGCATAGTTGTTGTATTTTCTAATCATCTCCAGGATATTATTTTGACTTCCTTTGATGGAGTCAAATTCCTTTAAAATTACAGGATTATCTTCAATTAATGGCCTTATTTGTTCGAGCCCCTTCTTCCTGGAATTGAGTCCACCAAAATCCGTGGATTTAATTTCTGAACCCTCCTTTGATGTAAAAAAAAGGACGCCATCAACCAATTGATATACGTTTATTTTACCTTGAATAATTCTTTTTAAAAACCACAGCTTATAAATCGTGGCAATAAAGCAGTCACCATCTACCCCGTGTAGAGATCTTATTATTTTGACTTCCCCAGGGTTTATCAAACTTTTATCTCCCTTTGCATCCCTGATTTTAAATCTAACCTCCGAGGTGTTTAAATAATTTATCCCCCTGCTTATTTTACCATAAATGGTGTCATTGCTGTTGGTAACCAGATATTCTTTTTCCTGGGCTATATTCTTTGTGATTATTAAGAAAAGGAAGGCTGTAAAAATCCTTAGGGATCTCAATAAATTTTTGTTTGCCAATAAATTATTGCCCAGGTTAAACAAATTAACCCAGTTGGGTTTTCGCGCCACCACCTTGTCCCCCGGCAAGCAGGTGGGAGCGGGGACCATAGCCTTGTCCCCCACTGAACCCCATTTATTCTGTATTTTGTATTGGCGGTATTTAATATACATATTTTTTAATATAGTTTCCATAACACACGTCATAGCCTGGATCAACACCAAAATAGAATGTTCTTTTCTCAATCAGTTTCCTGTCAGAGTAATCATTCTCCTCTATTATATTTTCTCCCTCCCGGATTTGAAGCAACCTGTATTCTGAATCATAGGTAAAGCTTCTTAAATAAATCAAAGCGCCTGCCGAGGTCTCCTTTTTTTCTTCAATCAAATAATCCCCCGAATAAGTATACGTTGTGGTATGGTGTTTTTCTTCATTTTTGGTATATTCAACCTTGGTAATTAGTTTGCCTTCACTATACTCATAGGTAATAAATCCACCCCAGGCCTCCCATTGTTTAACTAATTGATTGCTCTGATATTCCCTGGGAGCTTCCATTTCAGTTACACCTGTACTTTGTCCGCTGATATCATAATCGGTGAATTTGTATTTTATATTTATCAGTTGGTTTAACTCATTATAAATATATGACTTTTCGCTCTTCCGTAAATAGCTGTGGGTAGTCTCAAAAATCAACTGGTTATCATAATTGTACTCAAATGCAGTCTTGTCTTGAATGTCCCCATTATAAAAAATGGTTTCAGTAATTAAATTGTTATGCTCATATTGATATGCAACGCTTCTCAATAAATCATTCGGTTTTTTCTGACAAAACACATTGATTTCAGAGGGTTTATCAAGGATCCCTTGCTTTAATAAATCTTCATCTTTGGAACAACTAACCAGGATCAGCAGAATTGCCAGTAGATATGGTTTACTTTTCACAACGGGTTCCGTTTTATAATTATTCAGTTTTCACCATTAAATTTCGTCAGCTATGGCTGGTCTGTCTGTTTCTATTTACCGATAAACTCCCGCAGAGTGGGCGGTTGCCGGGGAGGATCTGCCTCCGGAAAAATCAGCCGCAACAAGCCGGCACGGGGTTTCACAATACAGATGTAAGCATTGGTTTTTTATCGGCTTGTAACTGGGTTTAATATTCATAGAGGATGGGTTCTTCCCACAACTCCAAATTTAGAAGAACAGCATTATTTGCTGTCCGTACCGGTCTTAGATCAAAGGTGTAGGTTTTATTTACAATGGCCAAACACACTTCCTTATTCTCCAGTGAAATTTTTAGCTTCCTTTGCTCAGGATTGGATTCGGCCACACTCCCTGCGTCTATTAAATCCACTTTCCACGAAATGCCACCGCAACCACCTGCCTGAATTTCAATTTCCAAACAGTCCCCCGTTACTTGCAGGCTCCTAATTAAAAATCCCTCGGACAACGTGTTTTTGTAGCTGGAATTGTCCACAATTGTGATTTGATCACAAATTGAATCTTCATACGCAGGTTCAGCAGATTCGCTGCAGGATAGCAGTGCTATCAGGAGCAGGCTGAATACTGTAATTGATTTTTTCATTTTTAAGTTTTAGAGATTCCGAAGTATGCTGCCACCTCAGATCTTCAATATGCTATGGAGATTTCACCCCAAGGCTCTCGCCCTATGAGATAGGCTCCTATCATTGGGCTGCTGTTATATAAATCAGGGCCAATTTAACAAGAAAAACCCAACTTCCTGTGATAAAACACAGAGCCTGTTTCCTTTCCCAATCCAATCCATTGTAAGCCCGGTTAGGGAATGCTCCAGCAATCGGAAAAACATCGAGAGTTTATATTCTTTTTATTCAAGCCTAATAAACATCTTGTTGAAATTGAGGGTCATTGTATCAAATTTTTGAATCAGGTCCTGCCCGATATTCCCGTAAACAGTTTCACCTTCTTTAATTTTTTCTTTTACCAAACTAATGTCTTCAAGCCTTATTTGCCTTCCTCCTATATTGAAGGTATAATCGATGCTGTACCCGTCAAATTTCCTATTTCCACCAGCACCCCCAAAACTGATTTTTTCGGGCTGATACCCCTCCTCTATTTCCTTTTGGTTCTCCTTATAAAAACTTTGATAAAGAATGGTTTTGTCTGCACCTGTATCAAAGCTAAAATGCATGTCGTTTATATAGATCAAGGGAGTTAGTCCGTTCATTGTCATATTGGATTTTTCTGAGTAGGGAGATTCTACCAGGGGAACGATAAAGTCGCCGTTCTGAGTGATGCTGATTTCATTGAGTGCTTCAATCACGGGAAAGCCTAATATGCCATATATTTGATAATTAATTTGAGGGAAAGAAAGCGCCTCATCAGGTAAAACCAGGAAAACCACATTGAACAGGTCAATATTTCCCAAAGTTAATTTGTTACTTACGGCTAACTTTGCCAGAACTTTTTTTCCCGTAATTGTCCCGACCTCTATATCCACAGGAATTATCTTCATATGCAGCTGTTCTGCCACGGATAGAGAAATGGTTGATAAATTAGCTCCTGTGTCAAAAATAAAATTAAGGGAATCCCCCTTGGAAAACATTTTTAAATTATACAAGCCTGCAATATCTTTCTCCATTTTAATATGGGTCATTTTTTTAATAGCAACCTTTTGTGCAGGAGCGTTTTCTAAAGCAGTCCATATTTTAAGACTATTTTCATAGTCGTCTAATTCCTCCTTGTCCAGGTACTTTTTATACTCCCTCAATATGGTTAGATTCGTAATTTTTGCTTCCTTGTAATTATATAGTTTTAAGGCATTGTCATATCTGGTTTCGTAGAGTTTAAATCGAAGTGAATCCGGAATAGCGTTCCCATGGTTCATTAAATCCTCAATACGCTGATCTGATGCTCCAAGATTATTAAAAGCATTGTCCAAAACAGCCATAATGAATTTTTGATAAGGCTCTGACAAGGCTTTTTTGTTTAATTCAAACTGCTCCTTGGCTTTGAAAAAATTATTTTGCTTGGTCAATTCATAAATCTCGTGAAATGCGATTTCCTTATTCCCAACACACCCATTTAAACTCAGTAAAACACATAACAGGAAGGTGATTTCTTTTAATTGTTTCATTTTCTATTCTATAAGTGGCTGTTTTTAGCAGTAATGCAACCAATGAATTTTATTCTCAGGGATGCTCGTTTTATATCCAAATTGCGAATGGTTCGCCTTTGGAGGCATGCTACAAGTTTTTTACTCTCAAATGTACCTGATTCAAACAATTCCTCCAAGGGAGTTTCTATGGTTTTATATTAATACGTAAAATGAGTATATCAATTTGGAATTATTCTATTTTCCCATAAAAGTATCATTTATACTTTTATGGTTATGTTCTAGAATAAAGCAGAAGTAGTATCTTTATAGTATCAGAAAAACAGCCATGGATTTAGAGCAAATTATCAAAACACTTGAGCAAAAAGAATGTTTAACTGGCAAGGATGCTCCATCAAGATCTATGATGTCCCAAATATATTTCGGCATTCTGCCTACAGGTTGATCCTACGGTGCATTTCCCTTAACACTGCTGCCCAAGATCTCGCGTTCCCTAACCGATCCCGAATTATCCTCTCACCTTGAATGATCCCGGGGCTTCGGGACTATACATCCAATAAATAGGTTTCCGCAGTAGGTATCATTGTATTTTTACCTCTACATCTTTGGACGGAATGCAGCCCCCCCGATATCTCTTATTATGGAATTCTCTCTATTTGGAATATTAGGAGATGTTTTAAATTAATATTAGCTATTTATTTCATAAATTGAAAAGATTTTTGTAAAGATTGAAAAAATCAAATTCAATCTGACAAATACTAAAAATAGTAAAAGATGAAACAGATTAATTTTACTTTAAATGGCAGGCCTTTATCTTTAGAAATGGATGGACAGGAGTCCTTACTAACTGTAATTCGAACATATTTAGAGCAAACAGGCACAAAATATGGTTGTGGTCTTGGAGAATGTGGTGCTTGCACAGTACTGATCGATAAAGAGCCTGTACGTTCTTGTATGATAGTGGCAGAGGATATAGAAGGGAAAGAAATTATATCGATAGAAGGATTAAGTGCCCAAGGAGAATTGCACCCGCTACAGGCAGCGTTTATTTCTCATGATGCCTTGCAATGTGGTTTTTGCACCTCTGGAATGATCATGAATGCCTATGGTTTTCTGTTGCAGAATCCGAATCCCAGCCGGGAAAAAATTATAGATGGAATGGAATCCAATCTATGCAGATGCGGTGCATACAATCGTATTGTTGATGCTATTGAAACAGCAGGAAAAGAAATGCTTAAAAAAGTACAATTATGAAATCAGCCATTAAAGAGCAAACTACTAATAGCAGAAGAAGATTTTTAAAAAATTTAGGCGGAGGGGTGGTTGTTGTGTTTTGTTTGGGGGAATTGTCCTTTAGCTCCCTATTTGCACAAGAGGGTAAGACACCTGAAGAACTTGATTTTAACGCCTACCTGCGGGTAAAAGAAGATGGCAGAGTAGACTGTTTTACCGGTAAAATTGAAATGGGACAAGGAATTATTACTTCCCTGGCGCAGGTGGTTGCAGAGGAATTGGAAGTTTCAATTTATGATATAGATATGATAATGGGCGATACTGAATTGTGTCCCTATGATGCAGGTACCTGGGGTTCATTAACCACACGTTTTATAGATCCGGTGTTGAGAGCTGCCGCCGCAGAAGCGAGGGAAGTATTACTAGATCTTGCCGCAGAACATTTTGGTTCGGACAAAACATCACTGGAGGTAGTACAAGGGGTTGTTTCAGATAAAAATGATTCCTCGAAAAAAATAGCATATGCAGAATTGACCAAAGGCAAAAAGATTGTCCGAGGTCTTACAAAGAAACCTGAATTAAAAAAAGCCAAAGATTTTAAGTTAATAGGCAAACCTATTCTGAGTTTGGATGCAGAGGCTAAAGTAACAGGAAAAGCCAAATATTCAGGAGACATCCTTTTGCCTGGAATGGTATATGCAAGCATAGTACGACCGGAGGTATTTGGTTCCAAAAAAATAAGGGTCGATGCTTCAAAATTATCTGATTTTGCAGGAGTTGAGTTGGTTGAAAAAGAAAACCTGGTAGCTGTAGTCCATAGTGATCCAGAGGTTTCGAAACAAGCCGCTCGTAGCATTCAGGTAACCTGGGATGCTCCGGAGGCCAAAGTAAATCAGGAAACCATATTTCAATATTTAGAAGATACCATTCAGGATAACAAAGTATTTGAAGAAGGAGGAAATTTACAATTAGGGAAAGAAGCTTCAACGATTTACCGGGAGGCAACCTACCACGATGGATATAAAGCACATGCGGCCATGGAAACCCATGTAGCGACCTGCTATTTTGAAGGAGATAAAGTAACCATATGGGCCTCTACACAAAGTCCGTTTGGCACCCAATCCTCTGTTGCGGAAGCCTTGCAGATGCCTTTGGAAAAAGTGCATATTAAGCAAATATTTTTGGGTGGTGGTTTTGGCGGAAAATCAAACAGCCAACAATCCATTGAGGCTGCAACCATTTCAAAATTATGTGGTAAACCGGTGCAATTGGTATGGAGCAGAAAGGAAGAGTTTATGTATGATAATTTTCGTACTGCGGCAGTGGTAAAGGTAGCTGGGGGAACAGATAGCAAAGGAAAACTAAAAGTTTGGGATTTTGATATTTACTGTGCTGGAACCAGGGGTACAGAATTGTTTTATGCCATTCCAAATAAGCGAATCAGATTATTTAATCAAGCAGATGTGCATCCCTTTGGAACAGGTGCCTGGAGGGCTCCTGGAAATAATACCACCACCTTTGCGAGAGAATCCCATGTAGATGTTATGGCAGATGCAGCCGGGATGAATCCTTTAGATTTCCGATTGAATAACCTGGAAAATAAAGAAATGATTGCAACATTGCAACTGGCTGCTAAAACTTTTGGATATGACAAAGAAAAAAAACCGGGAGTTGGCTATGGTATTGCACTCGGACACGATGCCGGGACTCTGGTGGCCATGATTGCCGAGGTGTTTGTCGATAAGGAGACAGGAGAGGTACAACCCATTAGGATCGTTTGTGCTCAGGATATGGGGCAGGTAGTAAATCCACATGGAGCTACCTTGCAAACCGAAGGAGGAATTACCATGGGTATAGGATATGCTTTATATGAAGAAATAGAATTTAACGGAGGCGAAATAATAACCACAAATTTTAATCGCTATGAAATCACCAGGTTTTCAAAAACACCAAAAATAGAATGTGTCTTCATCGATAAAATGGATGCCAAAGCACAAGGTGGTGGGGAGCCCGCTATTATTTGTGTAGGGGCGGCAATTGCCAATGCTGTTTTTGACGCATGTGGTGCAAGGGTAAATCGGATGCCAGTCACTCCAGAAAGAATATTGGCTGCCCTATAGGACGGGTGGAAGAATCTTAAAATTCAAAACAGGTGGACTTTCCACCTGTTTTGAATTTTAAGTCATTATATCCTGATTCTGCTTAACCGGGCTTAAGATTATACTGCAGATTTATTTGACCGGGATCCTTAACCAAATCATTTACAAATGAAAATGATTTATTCCCTGTCAATTCAGTGATTTATCCCAATCCAGAAGCCGGTTTTCACCTTTTATGTTTTTGATATCGGTAATATCCTGGGACATTTCAATTACCCCTTTTTATTTTTTTTGTTCGTCCCGGAGCGCGAAAT
>JBGSWA010000071.1:0-19631 GCA_041752645.1 Gillisia sp.
CAATGTGAAGAAAATTCTTGAAGAAGCACTTTCAAATGCAAACAGAAGCGATGTCCGCTTCGAGGTGCACGGATCTGGTGAGGATGAAGGGTTGGCTCCTTTTGGAAATAACCTTCCGGAGGAACGCTCTTATAACCGTACGGTTATAATTGATCTTATTCCTGCGAACTAGGTTCTCTTAGAAGTAACAGCGAATTTCTTTTAAAGTAAAAGGATATGGTGTAAAAACCATATCCTTTTTTTTGTTTCCACAATTTTGTGATTCCAGCAACTAGCTCCGCTGATTTGATTACCGCCTTATGAAAATATTTACAAGGTATTGGAAAATAGATCTACGCAGGTCTTTTCTTAAATTTTGATTCGCCTGGGAGGGTATTTTTCAAAACCTGGTGTAAAAAAGCTTATTTTTAGTCCATAAATTGACAATCATCGTGGGTTTTATCTAGACTTAGGTACGGAGTGAAAACCTATGGCTTCGAGAAAAGTTTTAAAAAGTGTGATAAATTTCCTTTAACTGCGAATAATGAGGTAAACGGTTATTACTTTGAACAAAAACAGAGACATATTTATTTCAATACTCGAAGACCATAAGGGTATTATTTACAAAATCGTCAACTCCTATTGTAAAGAAATCGAGGACCGACAAGATTTAATTCAAGAAATTGTAATTCAACTCTGGCTTTCTTTTGAAAAATATGATAAGAAGTTTAAGCTATCTACCTGGATATATCGGATTGCCTTAAATACTTCTATATCCTATTATAGAAAAAACAAAACACGAAAGAAAAAAACCGTGTCCGCCTCTGCCATCCTTGAAACAACATTAAAAGCGGACGAGCCTTTTCAGGAAAATACAGATTTTAACAAGTTACTCAGCTTGATTCAGGAATTAAAAGATGTCGATAAAGCATTAATACTGTTATATCTCGAGGGTTTAAACCAAAAGGAGATTGCCAAAATAATTGGTATTACCGCTTCAAATGTAGGAACTAAAATAGCCCGCATAAAAAAAAACCTTAAAGGAAAATTTAATACTCTAAAGCACTAGTATTATGAAAGATGTAGAAATAATGAACATTTGGAAATCATCCGACCATAAATTAGATGAAATTCTGTCTCTAAACAAGGAAATTGTTTATGATTTGACAAAAGAAAAGGCCCGCAATATCATCGACACCCTGAGAAAACCAAAAAAAACAATGCTAAGCATAGGCATTCCTTATTGCGTTATTCTTTATATAATAACATTTATTGGCTTTAAAGCAGGCGCTATCTTTGTCACACTTGGTTTCGGTATCATTGCCTTAATTATGACGGCGATGATCATAGGATATTTCTACCATTTGCATCTTATAAATTCCATTAATCGTTTACAGGAAGTTGTTGAAGTGCAGAAAAAAATTGCGGAGTTAAAAATTTCTAGCTTTAATATTACCCGTTTAGCGCTTGTTCAACTACCATTTTGGTCTATTTGCTGGATGAGTTTAAATGTTTTACAAAAATCCCCGGTGTTGTATGGGGGGGTAAATCTGATTGTGTTTTTAGCATTGACATATTTTTCATACTGGCTTTACAAACAATTGAACCTACAGAATTCCAATTCCAGAATAGGCCGATTGTTTTTATCAGGAGCAGAATGGGAACCCATAATAAAAGCATCTGAAATTTTAGAGCAATTAAAAGATTACAGAAAATAACATGGAAAAACCAGTACAAAACTCTTAAGCCTGCACTGGGCCATCTGGAAAAGCATCACGGATAAGCAATCAAAGCGCAATATGAACTCTTCCAGGTAAAATGAGGAACAGCACCAAAGTTGCCCGTTTTACCAACCCGGAAACGCCCTTTGCAACGCTCAAATAAGCTAAAGTTTTAATAAATTGAGAAAAAGGGAGCATTAAAAGTATTAATTTAATTCCACTTTCCCCTGGCGAACCCGCGGGAAGGAATTTTTGAGTATAAATCAAGGAAAGCTACCTTCCCACGGTTTTTTTCCAATTAAGATATCAGTTATGAGATCGATCTGGAATGGTTCAATACAATTTGGCCTGGTTTCTATTCCCGTAAAATTATATTCGGGATCTGAGGACCGGAAGCTGGACCTCGATATGTTGGACCGGGCTGACAATGCGCGTATACGCTATAAAAGGGTAAATGAAGCTACTGGAAAAGAGGTGGAGTGGAAGGATATCGTAAAAGGCTATAAGGAAGGTGAAAAATACGTGGTGCTGGAAGATGAGGATTTCCAGAATGCCAATCAGAAAAAAAGCAAGACAATAGATATTGAGCAGTTCATTGAGGAGAAGGAGGTGGCCGATGTATTGTTTAAAAAACCCTATTTTCTAGAGCCCCAGAAAGAGGGCGGGAAATCCTATAATTTGCTTCGTGAGGCCCTGAAAAAAACCAAAAAACTTGGCGTTGCCACCTTTGTGATGCGGCAAAAGGAACATCTGAGCCTGGTAGGATTATACAAAGATGTCCTGGTGCTGCATGTGATTCGTTTTGCAGATGAGATCCGAGATCCGGGGGAATTAAAATTACCCGATACCGAGGTGACCAAAAAGGAAGTGGATATGGCTATTTCGCTCATAGAACAGTACACTACAAAATTTAGTATAGAAAAATTTAAAGATGTGTATAATGATCAACTAATGAAGATCATCAAATCCAAAAGTGCCGGGAAAAAGGCCAAGGCTTCCAAATTCGAGAGCAAACCCACTGCCGCTACAGATCTTATGGCCCAACTAAAAGCGAGTTTGGAAAAAAAGAAAAGTAAGGCTTCCTAAATGAGCTTAAAAGAATATTCCAAAAAACGCGATTTTAATTCCACCCCCGAGCCAAAAGGAATTATTCCAAAGGGCGATGGGGAGCTTCGCTTTGTGATCCAGCGACACCAGGCAACCCGCCTGCATTACGACCTTCGCCTGGAAATGCAGGGCACCTTAAAGAGTTGGGCGGTACCCAAGGGACCATCTATGAATCCTGCGGATAAAAGGCTTGCCATACAAACCGAGGACCATCCCATTGATTATTTGAGCTTTCAGGGGATCATTCCAAAAGGCAATTATGGCGCAGGGGTCATGGAGATCTGGGATGAAGGCTTTTACCAAGGTACCGGCGGGATTAGCAAAAAGGAACTGCTGCAACAACTGGAAAAGGGAGACCTGAAGCTGGAATTCTTCGGAAAAAAGATCAAAGGAACCTTTGCCCTTGTAAAAACTGGCAGGGGAGATAAAGGGAACCAATGGTTGCTCATCAAAAAAAACGATGATTTCTCTACCGATCTTCCTTATGATGCCGAAAATTTTACTCCCCTCACCTCCAGGAAAAAAAAACCGGTCCCAAAGATCAAAACTCTTCAGCCGACAGAAGCCATAAAACCCATGCTGGCCACCGCCACCAAAAAGATCTTTAATGACCCCAAATGGATCTATGAATTCAAATGGGACGGGTACAGGATGATCGCCAATATTAAAGACGGGAAAGCAAGTCTTTATTCCCGCAACGGAAACTCTTTTAATTCTAAATTTTCAAGATTAAAACGGGACCTGGAACAAATTCCGCATAATGTGATCCTGGACGGGGAGGTAGTAATGGTGGATAAAAAGGGATTGCCAGATTTTCAGAAACTGCAGAATTACGATGAGCATACCCTGGGAGAATTGCGGTTCTATGTGTTTGATATGTTATATCTCAATGGGCTGAGCATGCTGGATCTCCCGCTGACAGAGCGCAAATCCCTGATAGAAGAAGTTATTGAAGGCACCTATCACACCTTTTACAGTGAGCATATGGAAGGCATGGGCAGTGCTTTTTACAAGCGGGCCATAGAGGCGGGGATGGAAGGGGTGATCGCCAAAAAAGCCGATTCAACATACAGTCCCGGGAACCGCAGTGAACACTGGTTAAAAATTAAGGCAGTGCAAAGCACAGAGGCCATTATATGCGGGTACACCGATTCTCAAAGCGGGGGTTCTCTGTTTGGTTCCCTTATCCTTGGAATGTACCAGGAGGAAAAACTTACCTATATAGGGAATTGTGGTTCCGGTTTTTCTGTAGCAGCACAAAAAAAGCTGCTGGCAAAATTCAGAAAACTGGAAACCCAGGAAAGTCCGTTTTATAAGAAGGTCAATCTTAAAGGCAGAACCCCGCATTGGTTAAAGGCCCAGCTCATCTGTGAGGTGCATTTTACCGAATGGACCAAAACCGGGAGTTTGCGGCATCCCGTTTTTAAAGGCCTTCGGGATGATAAGGCCCTTAGCGAGATCACCCCGGAAAAGGTGGTGGAAAACCCCGAAGACCTTAGGGAAACCACTCCCGAGTCAGGAATAGCCAGTGCCGATCACCTGGATATTGGCGGGATTGAGGTGCCATTGACCAACCTGGAAAAGATCTACTGGCCGGAATCAGGTTTCAGAAAATATGATCTTATAGATTATTATATCAAGGTGTCTGATGTTATTTTGCCCTATTTGATAGACAGGCCCGAGAATCTGCACCGGCATCCAAACGGGATTGATAAACCGGGATTCTATCAAAAAGATAATGAAGGCTTACTTCCGCAGTGGATAGAGACCTTCAGGATGCACTCAAAGTCCTCCAACAAGGATATAGAATACCTAGTGTGCCAGAATGAAGCAAGCCTGCTTTATATGGCAAACCTGGGGTGCATAGAGATCAACCCATGGAGTTCCCGAATTCAGCAGCCCGATACCCCGGATTTCACGGTGATAGATATAGATCCCTCAGAAAAAAACAGTTTTGAGGAAGTGATCGAGGTGGCCCGCGCAGCAAAGGAGGTCCTGGATACCGCAAAGGTCAGGGGGTATTGTAAGACCTCAGGTTCCAGCGGCCTGCATATTTATATTCCCCTGGAAGGAAAATACACCTATGAGGAAGGCCGGGATTTCACAAAACTGTTGTGTTATTTTATTTATGAAATGCTTCCAGGGACCACCAGTATGGAACGAAATCTCAAGAAGAGAGGAAAGAAGATCTACCTGGATTATCTCCAGAACCGAAAAGGACAAACCCTGGCGGCACCTTATTGTGCCAGGCCAAAACCGGGAGCTACGGTTTCCGCGCCTTTACTTTGGGAAGAAGTAAAACAGGGTTTAAAGATGGAGGATTATACTATAAAAACCATGCCAGGCCGAATAGATGAGATCGGGGATATTTTTAAGGGGGTGTTGGGAAAGGGGATCGATATGGAAGAGGCACTGCAAAATCTGAATGCGGAGTAAGGCAAAACCACCACGCTTTATTGGCTGAGTCCTGGTATGAAAAAGTGGAGGCCGGGGAGGGTAGGATCAGTATACCCAGGGAGAAGGATAAGTGTTTAAAGAGGTTTTCTAATTATCCCCCCTGAAATGGTTGATAACACCTCCAATGAAAAATCAAAAAAAATAAAAACCCCAAAACTTTTTTAGAGTTAATCCCATTGGGCCTTATTGGTCAGTGACCACTGAAGGAACAAAAAGCATGCGGTTTTTTTCCTGTTATCATAAACCTGGAAACGTGCCCCGGAAGAAGAATTTTTATTTCCCAAAATAACAGTTATTGGAGATTTCCGGTAGTAAAAACGCTGCCAAGGGCTGGAGGGGGACCTATCGAAAATTGATCCTACTCCAATGCATTTGAATCCCTATACCTTTACCTGCTCTACCACAAAAAACCCATCATTTCCCTGGGACTGGTAAAGCGGAATAAAAATATGCGCCTCCCATTCACTATGCGCTTCCCTGCAATTTTGGTAGGCGAGGAGCTGTCCTTTTTCAATTTTATTGAAGTTCTCAAAACCAGGTTCCATTTGGAACTCATCTGAATTTTCCAGCCCGTGGCGGTGAAGGATCTCAAAGGTTTTTTGCTCGGGGGCATTTTTCTTAACTAAGGTAGCTACACATTCCGGGAAACACGAGATTTGTTGAAGGTTTAGCAGAGCGAATCGATCTATCAAATTCTATCGAATTCTCAATAAAACCATGATCAATAAATCTACCTACACAGGCAGCAGGAAGTCCTTTAGCACTTAATCAAAAAGTTATTGTATATTTAATACCATAAAACTAATGCGAGAAATTAGGTTTTACCTAAAGAGGATATAAAGTTTTACCAGCCCTTTTAAATTCCAATTAGCCTGGTGGTTAATCTCCAATTATTTTACAGAGATTCAAAATGGGTGTCAACTAATTTGGTAATCTTTTTGCCAAATACCTATCTTAAGAAGCAGAATGAGGCAAAAAAATTTTATAACTTGGCATTTGAATGAATTACTCAAAATTAAAAAAGTAGATCCTACGGCAGTTACCATTTCCTTAGAAGAAGGAATAAAACAGTTACCGGATTTATGGTTTGACTGAGAAGGGTAGGGCATTGGAATTTTTGAGGGTGTGCGGGTAGCAATGATAAAGAAAATTACCGTAAAACAAACAAGGAAATTTAATCATGCTGTCATCCCCTACATATTGAGGTAGGGAATTATATAAAATATTCTAAATGCGTTTCAGGTAAGAGTAACAGGATAAAATTAATCGACATAACAGGACAAATATTTAACCGAAATGGCTGAATTAAAGACAAAACAGAATGAGGCAGATGTTCACGAATTCATCAACACTTTTGCAGATACTGAACAAAAGAAAAAAGATAGTTTTGAAATTTTAAAACTAATGCAAGATTCGACCGGTTTTGAACCAAAAATGTGGGGTGGAACCATAATCGGATTTGGACAATATCATTATAAGTCCGAAAGAAGTCGCCAGGAAGGGGATTGGCCCCTTGTAGGGTTTTCGCCCCGAAAAGCTGCAATCTCACTTTACGTTTATTATGGAGGTTCAAAGCAGGAAGACCTGCTAAAAGATTTAGGAAAATTTAAAATGGGAAAAGCGTGTATTTATGTAAAAAAGCTATCAGACATAAATCAGGAAACTCTTAAAAAATTGATGAAATCAACCATTGAATTTCTTCAATCCAAGCACGGTTAATTAACACCTAAAATTATGGACAAAGCAGCACAGACCATGATAGAGAACCTGCATAAGAATACAGGTAAAACCTTGGAACAATGGACTGAGATTGTAAGATCACAAAATTTTGCAAAGCACGGAGACATTATAAAGTTCCTTAAAGAAACACAGGGTCTTACTCACGGTTTTGCAAATCTAATTGCTCATAAGGCAAGAGGCTCAGATGCAGGTTCTGCAGTCAACCAGGAGGACTTGATAACAAAACAATATCAGGGAAAGGAACATTTTAAATCTGTTTATGACAAGCTCCTTTCTGAGATTCAGACTTTTGGAAAGGATATTGAAATTGCACCTAAAAACACCTATGTTAGTTTGAGACGTAAGAAACAGTTTGCGATTTTGACCCCTGCAACAAAGACCCGCTTTGAAATTGGCATCAACCTGAAAGGACAGGAGCCAAAAGGAAAATTGGAAGCGGAAAAACCCAGTTCAATGTGTTCACACAGAATCAACCTTTCGGGGCTTAAGGACATTGACAAAGAAGTATTTGACTGGATAAAAACGGCTTATGAAAACGCGGGATAAAAGAACCTGCTTAATGGGTTGAGCCAGGAAGAAATAGCTCGATAAACTGAGGGAATTAATTGAGACAGATATAATATAAAGAGTGCTGCCAAGGCAGGCAGACTGCTAAAAATATACAAAATTCAATGGACTTAAACGACATGCAAAAACAAATTGAAAAGATCAGAAACGAGCAAAACAATCGGTTGATAACAGATTTTGAAGGATATTCGCCGGTGGAGATGCACCAGATATTGCATTTTACATTCGGGCCAGACAGCCCAATTCAATTTCAAAGATTATCCGATCCTGAATACAAAAGAATACCAATTCTCAATCTTGTAAAATATCTAACTGATTTGATTGCAATAAACGGAGAAATCAAATTGACAAACAAAGGATTTTTACCGACAAAAATAGTCTCAGAGCTTTATCAACAGGGATTTATAAAAGAGGAGGCTATTGAAAATGGGATTGTGAAATTGTATAGAGAGGCGGATTCCATGAGTGTAAATCTTTCAAGAATGTTGATAGAGCTTGCTGGATTGGTTAAAATAAGGAAAGGAAAAATAAGTTTGACTAAAAACGGAGAAAAAACGATCCAAGACAATTCCCGACTATTGGCAACCATTCTTGAGGCTTTTACCACGAAATTTAATTGGGCTTATTACGATGGATATGGAGAGAATCAGATAGGACAACTTGGGTATGGATTTTCATTGATTTTATTGTCTAAATACGGAAATGAAAAACGCTTGGATTCATTTTATGCTGAGAAATATTTCAAAGCATTTCCGCATATATTAGATTCGGTTGAACCGGGTTATGGAACCTTGGAAAGGTACTCAACAACATGCTATTCAGTACGGACCTTTGAGAGATTTTTGGTTTATTTTGGAATCATAACCATTGAAGAGGAAGGAAAGTGGTCTGATTCGATAAAATATATTACAAAGACCGATTTATTTGATAGGTTAATAAAAGTACACCCTCACAAGTAGCGTTAAACCATACGAAAAACCCATTTTAAAGAGGTTTCAAAACCTGTAATTCACTAGGTTTTCCCTGCGCAGAGGTTATTCAATATCTAAGGGAGAATTTTTGGGAATGATTATGACGTAAAAAGAAATTGCCTGCTTTGACCGAAGCTTGAGAATTATCCCAATGGTTAAAAAAGTGTATAATTATACTGGAGATTTCTAAATCGTTCAAAAAGATACTTTAAAGGACAATTGAAGGTATTCAATAAGTTTTGGAAATTCTGAATTTTGAGGAGGTTCGTGGAAAAATATAAAAATTAAAGCAACGTTTAAGAAAATAAAACAAGGAGCTCCCAACCCCAAAGGAGGGTAACATGTATTTTAAGCTCTGGAAATGAAAGTAGGAGCCCCGTGGATTCTTTGGAGGTTATAAAAGAATATGGTCAATACCCTCTTCGATTTTTTTTCGGTTTTACCCCATTTTGTTTCAAGCTTCGGAGAAGTTGGAAAAGTGATAGCTATCAATGTTTTATATAGAGATCAAAGTCACCCCCTTGAAGATTTGATAAGGTCAAACTTAGATCAATCTTCTTTGTCGCTAAATCTCACTGCTGTCTTCAACACTAACCAATAAAGCTAATTGGAATCGCTCCCGACTTCGATAAGATTAATCTCAAAAATTAAAACAGAACCTCCGGGTATGCCCCTGTAATTCTGGGAACCATACCCAAGGTGAGAGGGCACCAGAAGCAAACCACTTCCACCTTCTTTGAAATAAGTAATTCCTTCTGTCCAGCCGCTGATCACCCCCTTTAAATTAAAAGAAATGCCCCCTGAAGCACTTTGATCGAAAACAGTACCATCGGTAAAATATCCTTTATACCCAACACGAACCTGATCGGTAGTTCCTGGTTGCGCCCCTGTGCCTTCACTATCAATGATATAATACAATCCTGAAGTGCTTTTCTCAGCCTGAAGATTATTTTCTTCCAAATAATCCTGAATTTCTTCATCGTTAAGACTTACATAGTCCACTGGTTGATCATCATCCCCGCAGGAAATAAACAAAATAAAGAGTAGCGCAAGGAGGTTGGTTTTCATATTTTTTTTTTGCAAATATACCTAACTTTTCATTTTGGTATGGGTTGCTTTCTTTTTTTTACGTTTTTATATGGAATTGGCCTATTGAAGACCCATTAGAATAAGCTATATTCACTCAGTGGTCCCTTTGCACAGGTCAGAATTTTGTTTGATTCACCTTATGCTATGATAAATGAAAAAACTTAAAAAAATAATAGTAGGAATAACCATATTATTGGTAATGGTTTTTATCCTAATCTCTATTCCTGAAAATCGGAAGCAACTAAAAACTGAACATTTTACATTCTTATTTAGCAGCAACATTGATACAACAAAAATTGTGGAACTTTCTGATGCCTTAGAAAACAACTATCTCAGAATAGGCAATGATTTAAAAACCACTCCAGCAGATTCTATCGAAATAAATATATATGCCCAACGATGGAGATATATCAAGGAAACTAAAAACTGGGGAGGTTCCGGAAATATAGAGGGCATTTCAAAACTGCACTTTGTAGAACAAGCCTGGGGAGAAACTGACAGCAAAAAGGTTGCTGTTCACGAATTAGCTCATACGGTAACTTTAAAATTACTTTTAGACATGGAGCCACAACCGATAAATTCAAAGGACTTCGACAAGAAATTTTCAACATTTCCTATATGGCTTTGGGAAGGAATTAGCGTGTATGAGGCGCAACAATTCGTGGATCCAAAAACATTGCCATATTTAAACCATGGGCAACACCCGAAACTTGCAGAGCTTAATACTCGCCTAAAAGGCGGTAAAATATACAGTTGTGGTTTTTTAATTATAGAATACATTTTATTTAAATATGGGCAGGATGGCTTGATAAAGCTTATTGCAAGTTATGGGAACCTGGAAACGACCTTTAAGGTGACTGAAAAGCAGTTTGGAAACCAGTGGTATGAGTTTGTAAAGAAAAAATACCTTTTATAAAACTTCCGCAAAAACTCTGTGGCTCTAAGGCCAAATTTGAATGCTCCGAAAATTTAGGCTTGCCTGATCGGGCTTCTCCGGAATACCTGTGCTGGGCTTGGTTTGGAGTAAGGGAAATTTAACTGCTGTGAGTCCTGAGTCACGTGAGGTATTTATTTTTATCCTGCATTTTAAGCTGAGCTTTAAATCAGAGGCTCAGATGTGGGTCTGATCCTGCATAGTTGCTCCTTTTATTTATCTCTTTGTCCATTTTTGGCAATGCTGTCCTGTTAGGTTCCTGGGATCGATTTTTTTGTTGGTTATTCAAGGCTTCAAGCCAATATTTAGGTGGCCAGTGAGCTATAAAGGGTTGTTTTTGTCAGTGGAATTCACATTTTGCAGCCTGGACAAATCTATTTTTGAAACAATATCAAACTTTCCCTAATAAAGCTTATTTTAGAGTAGAAATTGACAGATGAATTTGGGTTTTTGGAAAGAATGCTATTGACAAATGTTTAAAGGCCAAAAGCCATGCAATCTTAGGCAGTCCTTTTATCGCTTAAATTAAACATATATGCAGGAAACAAACACGCATCTAAATGAGGATCATACTATACATGAGGTATCTACTTTCCGCCTGTACCTGCTGCGAGCAATTTACCTCCTTATAGCTGTGGGTCTTGCATTGACTATGTGGCCACAAATAATAAATCACGCAACCCCAGGGTCTCTCTGGCACGGGGTAGGCTGCAGTTTGCTTGGGGCAATTTCCATTTTGGCGTTTTTGGGTATTCGCTATCCGCTGAAAATGCTGCCTGTGCTCTTCTTTGAACTGATCTGGAAGTCCATATGGCTGATTGGAGTTGCACTCCCGCTATGGCTTGCAGATAAAATGGACGCTGTCAATTTGGAAACAACACAAAATTGTTTAATGGGTATTATTGTGCCTCTTGTAATTCCCTGGCCCTATGTTTGGAAACACTATGTAAAGATGCGTGGAGATCGTTGGAGGTGAGACCACAACCCTAATACTACTGCTTCAATTTGTATTAACCGAAACCGATACCAGCAAGCCATGATAACCAATATGAAGATAGCCATCCCTGTAATTTTATTTCTGACTTTCCTCTGCTGTGGACAGGCAAGCTCTCAGGGTGAGGATAATCAAGATATCACCCAGCACCAAATTGACACCTGCGACAGTCCTGATGCAGCCATTCGTTGCTGCTTTGCGGATCTGCCAGCATCCTTGTCAAATATTATGGCCATTACCGCAGAAGACGAACCCGGAGAAAAACTTGTAATCTCAGGAACAATTTTTAAAGCAGATGGAAAAACCCCGTATCCTGATGTTATTCTATATGCTTACCAAACAGATAACACTGGTCATTATTCGAAAAACGGTACCGAAAAGGGGGTTCAAAAATGGCACGGACGCCTCCATGCATGGAGCAAGACCGATCGCAACGGACATTACAAAATTCAGACCATCAGACCTGGTCGTTACCCTGACAATTCAATGCCTGCACATATTCACGCAGCGATCAAAACAGACAGCGGAAAAATGTATTGGATTTCCGATTTCGTTTTCAAGGACGACTCCCTGGCTGATGAAAAATATGTATCTTCCCTTGTTAATGTTGGGGGGACCGGAGTAGTAGCTATTAAAAAGAATCCCGATAATATTTTGACAGGAAAAAGAGACATCGTATTAAAATAATAATTTGCACTGTGGAAGGATGGACCGAGCGCGCGCGCCCCCCCGGACAGGGTTTAATTGAAGCTCAGGAATTTGTCCCTGGCTACAGTTAGGGCGCCTCTAAATGTCCTCCGGACAGCCAGCGGACCGACAGAGATCCTTAAAACTAAAGAATTTACAAAGCCTAATTGATAACGGAAATAATACTCTTTAAATATGCTTACGAACATCATTCCAAAATTACCAATGCGTGAGAAAGCCTCCACCAGGGACTTTTACCTCAGGAAATTGGGTTTTGAGGAGCTTGGCGACTATGGTGACTATTTAATCCTTGGAAAAGACAGTATTGAACTTCATTTTTTTGAGTTTAAGAATCTTGACCCAAAGAAGAACTATGGACAAGTTTATATCAGGACTGACGATATTGACAGGCTCTATAAAGCATTGCTCGACAATAAAACAAGCATCCACCCACACGGAAATTTACAAAGAAAACCTTGGGGACAAAAAGAATTTGCATTACTCGACCCTGACAATAATTTACTGACCTTTGGACAAAGCATAAAGGAATAAATGAATTTTGATCAACCTGCTATTTTTGCTGGAAAAAGGACTCGTTAGAATTGGTATTAAAACAGAAAACGCTTTGATGACACCTATAAATTCAATGAACAGGATCGCAGTAAATTCAACGGTACTTTATGTGATTGCTTTTCTTTTCACCACGATCTTGCATGAATCTTTTCATGCACTGTTTGGGATTTTGTATGGCAGCCAACCTGTGTTGCATCACAATTATGTCGAACACCTTAACTGGGAAACCGTTTCTAGAGTTCAAAGCATGGTTATTGCCCTTGCAGGCCCCCTTGTTAGTCTGACCCAGGGAATAACAGCGGGGGCTCTATTTTTTAAACTAAAAAAATATGATCTGCTCCAATTGCTGGTAGCGTGGATTTCCATACTCGGCTTTATTAATTTCCTGGGGTATGTAATGACCGGTCCGATGTTCAGGGTTGGGGATATCGGGAAGGTATATCACCTACTTGAAACCCCGCTGTATCTGCAAATAATATTTGCCGTAATCGCGGGGGGTGTTCTGATTGTCATTACCTTAAAGATGAGCAAAGCTTTTTTAAGGTTTGCAACCCGGCAGGAATGGCTGCAAACGGGGCAATACAGAAAAAAAATGCTGTTTCACATAATCATTCTGCCATGGATTTTTGGTTCCCTAATAATGACTGGGCTGTACCTTCCTATTATTGCACTGATCAGCATAATTTATCCTGTGATGAGTGGTTTTGTTTTAATAGGACCATGGCAAAATGGAGAGAATATTACCGATGTGCTGGCATCCAAAAGCACGAATAATGAGAAGTTAAGCATTAAATATATTTCAATTGTGATTTTGCTCTCTTTGATTTTTAAATTTGTGCTGCAACCGGGAATCCTACTTTAAACACTTTTAATTAACTGCCCGGGTAGTATTCCAAAGCGAAAAACGGCTCGCTTCGGCAAGCATTCCCCCAAGGGGCCAGGCACTTATGGTTATTCCACCTTTTTATAAACGATGCGGTAATCCTCTCCAGTATTGGTGCTAAAGCCGCTTAAGGTTAAAGTGTCGTTGAAGATCTGTAATTTTTCACAGCTTCCGGCCTCCACCATAACCAGCATCATATCATCAGGCCCGGGGTTTTTTATGTTGTTGACCTCAAAAGGGCACTGCCTTGAAATTTTATACCGGCGAAATTCTGGTTCCTCCACCAGGCCTTCTTCAATAAATTTAACCAAGGTGTCTTTAAATGTGGCCAGGCGAAAAGGATATTTCGGTTCTCTCCAATTGCCTTGCAAATCTTTGATAAGAGCCTCCCGGTCCAAGGGGGAGATCTCATTTTCAAATTCCTGAGCAGTCTCTGTTGCCTTTAGCTCAGGATTTTCGGTATCGGATTCTTCTCGGGCATCCTTGCAGGAGAACAACAGGCTTGTAAGAAGGAACCCCAGGGAGAATATTTTAAACTTCATAAATCTGTCTTAGGTTAAACAAGGTCAATATAACATAAATAATTTCAAATTTGGAGGAACCAACTCCATCATTCTACGACCCCGGGTATAAAAGTCTCTTGTTTACTGAGGTGGGAGCGCCATGACAGGCTGAGCCCGCGCAGAATTCACCAAAATGAACCACAGGATAGAATCCGAGCACCTTTATTTACCCCACGACCTTGTGATCAATACTGATACCGCAGCATCCCCGGTGACATTCACCACCGTTCGGCACATATCAAGAGGGCGGTCTACCGCAAAAATAAGTGCAAGCCCTGCCTCAGGAATCCCTGCCTGGGCGAGTACAATGACCAGCATTACCATCCCGGCACCCGGGACAGCTGCCGAACCTATGGAGGCAAGGGTGGCGGTAACAATTATCATGAGTTGTACGCCAAGACTCAGATCCATTCCAAAAGCCTGTGCAATAAAAACTGCTGCCACCGCCTGGTATAGACTGGTGCCATCCATATTTATGGTGGCTCCAATGGGCAATACAAAACTGGACACTTCTTCCGGAACACCCAGGTTGTTTTCCACACAATCCATAGTAACAGGCAAGGTTGCAGCACTTGAACTTGTAGAAAAGGCAAGTAACTGTGCAGGTGCAATGGCTTTAAAGAAAAACTGGGGTGTCCTTCGGGTGGAAATCCACACGATTCCTGCATACACCCCGAGCATTATGAGCAGCCCGGCAATCACGGTTATAGCATAAATAGCCAGGGCTGAGAAAAGATCGGCGCTTGGGGATTCTACTACCAATGCTGCAAGCAGGGCAAAGACCCCATAGGGAGCAGAGCGCATGATCAAATCTATCATTTTTAAGATCACCGCATTGAAGCCATTAAAAAAATCCATAACCGGTGCTGCCTTCTTTGATGGAATCATAATAAGGCCGATTCCAAAGAACACCGCAAAGAAGATTACCTGCAGCATTTTGGTATTGTCGCTGGCAGCAAAGAAAATATTGGCCGGCACCAAATCTTCAAGCCCCTGCAAGGGACCTGTTTCTTTTTGTTCCTGTGCCAGTTCGATACGACCGCTAACCTCGCCGGCATAACTGTTCAACAAATTACCTCTGGTCACTTCAGAAATACCTTCTCCCGGTTTTATGACATTTACAAGCACCAATCCAATGGAAACTGCCAGGAAAGTGGTAATTATAAATGTAAATATTGTCCGGGTTCCCATTCTGGACAACTTTGAGATATCTCCAAGATCTGATACCCCTTTTATCAATGAGGCAAGAATCAGAGGAACTGCGATGAGTTTGAGGGAATTTATAAAGATAGTCCCAAAGGGTTTGATCCAGTCTTTTATAAAACCGGCACCCCAGGGAAAACCGGATAGAAATAGTGCAAATATGATACCGGCGCCCATACCTAAAAGGATCTGCCAGTGCAAGGCTATTTTTTTATTTTTCAATTAAGCTGATATTAAGGATTTCAGATTTTTCGTGAAATTAATTGATTCCTTCCAAAGTTAAAATAGTAATAGTCCAGACGATGGCGCAGGACAGGTAAATGCCAACCACAGAGGCCATAAAGGCTCTTTTTTTCTCGAGTCCAAATATCCAGGCGGCAATGGTTCCGGCATACACACCAGTACCAGGGATAGGCACCATTACAAAGAGCAATAAACCCCAATAGCCATATTTCTGAACAGTTTTACCTGCACCCACCTTAGCTCTGCGGGCAACATATATTGCAGCCTTTTTGTAGAATCTCCATTTTAATAAATATTTATTGATATAGGTAAGGAAGAAGTGCATAAAAGGAAATACCATCGCATTGGCGGAGAAACATACCGTAAAGGCAAGGTAGTAGTTCACATTATTAAATATGGCATAGGGTATTCCTATTTTCGCCTCCCCAAAAGGAGAAAGACTCCATAGCATGGCGGTAATTATATCGTTGAGCATAAATCTGTTTTAAATTTCAAGTCTAATTAAATAAAAGGTATAGCTTAGATAGGTGACCAGCAGCAATGCTGCTGTGGGCCTGCGCAATTTTTTCTTTCCGAGATAGAGCAGTAAAAATAGGATTGCCGTACCGCCCAGGAGCAGGTAAATATCGCGATTAAATGCAGTGTCATAGGCAATAGGCCTGACTGTGGCACTAATCCCCAGAATAAAAAAGATGTTGAATATATTTGACCCTATAACGTTCCCAATAGCGATATCACTCTTCTTTTTAAGTGCTGCCACCACAGAAGTTGCAAGTTCAGGCAGCGAAGTTCCTGAAGCTATGATGGTCAAACCTATGAGCTTTTCACTTATCCCCAAGGTGCTGGCCATAAAAACAGCACTGCTCACCACCATCTTTCCACCTGAAATAAGAGCCACAAGCCCAAATATAATCAAGCCCCAGATCTTCCATCTGGGAGAATTAATTTCTTTTACCTCCTCCAGGGCGGGCTCTCTTTTAAGTTGGGTATATACATAACCAAGGAATATTAGAAAAAAAATCAAAAGGATTATACCATCAATAGAGGTAAGGATTTCATCCTGGAATACAAAACTGTTTGACACCAATAAAACTATGATCCCGGCTAAAAAGGATATCGGGATCTCTTTAAACAGGGTGCTGGACTTGACCACCAGAGGTGTGATTAATCCTGCAATTCCCAGAATGAAGAATAAATTAAAATTATTGCTGCCAATGATGTTCCCAAATACTATATCCTGATGGTTATTTATCGAAGCAGATATACTTACAACCAGTTCGGGAGCCGAAGTTCCAAAAGCTACTATAGTGAGGCCAATGGCCAGGTCTGAGATCTTTTTTTTCCTTGCAATTATCGAGGCTCCTGTTACCAACCAGTCTGCTCCTTTTATCAAGAGGAGCAGGCCAATTGCTAATATAACAAGATTGAAAAACATTAGGCAGTCCGTTTTAAAACTGGCTGGGCTTTCAAATACTTTTGTAATTCGGCAACCAGTTTTTCAGCATTTTTAATTTCAAAATCCTGGGTATAATTGGATTCGGAGTCGAATAAATTAACAATTGCAGCCCCTCCTATATTATTTTCAGAGAATTCAAGGTTTACCCTGTACAGGGTTTGAATCAGCTTCCTTTTTTGGCGCAATTCGGAGTATTGAGAAACTAATTTAATCTGACTTACCTTATTTAGGTCAATATTTTGAATTATAAAATCACTATCAGGTTTTTGAACCAACAAAAATTGTCTTTTTAATATATCTACTCCAGCGATGTTGGTATTCCAAAGGAGTTTATAGCTTATATTCAATACTAATCTCAATGCTTCTTCATTAAATTTTCTTCTGAGGTTTTTATCATCTTTATTTCTCAGTAGTGGAAAAAGGAAATATGGTAAAAAAGTTATGAAAACCAGTATGCCCGAAATAATTATAAAATCTATTTTCATTTTTCTGAATTTTTAATATTAGTTCCATGAAGTATTTAAACCCTAAAGTTTTCCGTAATAAGAGGATTACTATTAGATCATCAGCGCGGGTAAACCAACCCGGAAAAAGGAACTACAGAAAGGAATGAAAGGGAAAGATAATGTCCGCCAGGCCAAGCCCTGGCTCTATTAAAGTGCTAATAGAAAAATAACGTTTTGCTCTTGAGATTTCCTGGGAATTCTGAATGGTAGCAGATGCGTTTGAAGAAAAAGACAGCCTTCTATTAAAAAGGTCTACGGAGCTTACCAAATGAGAAGAGGAAAGATCTGCAAGGTCTTCCCCTAGCTGAGACAGGTTCTCTTTCTCTGTTGTCACCTGATTTATAGTGGAAGGAATTACAAAGCCGATACTGCTGCCTGAAAGCAACAAGAATAACACCGCTATGATCTTTATATTTTTCATGAGCCCTCTATTGAACAGAGTATCAAATGTATATATTAAATTTGTTAATTTTTAAAATACTTTTCGCGATTGAAAAAATAGTATTTTACAAAGGGAATTCTTCTTTTTTATTAAATTATTTGGTGCAAATTCCCTGATAATCAAGCCTTCCTAGAAATTCGTGTTTAAAAATAATATTTTCAATTTTGTAACGATGCTAATAATCTTCAAAATTTATTCGGGTGAATTGTTAAATATATATTGTAATAAATAATCTTCAAAGATTTTAAAAAAATAATATACATTTGTTCATCAAACCAATTAAAAATATATTAAAAATGAAAAATTTATCATCAACTATTGCTGCACTTGCATTGGTATTAAGTGCTGTTTCCTGTAAAGAAACCACCACTACTGAAAAAACTACTGAGTCAGAAGAAGTTTATACTCCTTCTGAGGATATAGAATCTCCTGCGATTATAGATATTGATACAATAATGGTAGATTCAGTTATGGTAGATTCTGTTCAATAAAATTTGCAACCTAGCCAAGGAAAAGCTGGGGTTGTATTTCAGTCTTTTTTTAAACAATGACAGGGATTGGAACTTCTGTTACAATTCTTTAAATTAGGATTTTTAGCAGGAAGGAGGGCAGGATATGTCCTCTTTTTTTATGGGCAGAAGGTAGATCCTACTGTAACTTTAAAAAGGTGTCCTAACCAGTTTTTTCAAGGGGAGAGGGGCCAAATTGCCAGGGGTTCCTTTAAAATTTCCAAGGCTCCATCTCCTAGTGCTGCATTACTTCTGCCTGGTCTTTTCTCCTTCACTCAAATCTTTTTTGTAAGTCCGAATTCTTTAGCACAAAGCATATAAGAATTTCAGATCCGGCGGACAGGTAAAAAGATATTCCCGGAATGAATGGGTTCCACTCCCGACTTTTTCGGGATTTTGCGGAGTAGTACAATTGAGCTGACCAATTTAATACCTGCCTCCAGGATCTCCTCGACGCGGCTTTCGCTGCCGGATGGAACTCGCCATTTATGTAGTGTCAAAATAATGTGGAAAATGCTGATGGTTTTTAGTGAAAATCTTTTTACCAAAATGCAGCATTTTGGTTTTTCTCTAAAACTGCTCCAAAAATTCAATTCGTTTTTCAATCGGGGGATGGGTAGAGAATAAGCCTCCCAGACCCCCGAAAAGGCCTGAAGAAGTATCTTTTGGCGTGTTCTCTATAAACATTTGCTGCACCTCTTCGCTCCTTACCTTTACGTGGTGATTCCCTGAGATCTTTTTGAGGGCAGAAGCCAGAGCCCAGGGTTTCCGCGTCATTTCAGCAGCACCACTGTCAGCCATATATTCCCTTTTGCGGCTCAAGGCAAATTTGAAGATCATAGAGATCAAATAGGCTATGAAGGAAACCACAAGGATGATGATAATCAATTGTCCGCCGCCATCTTTACCTTTTCTGCGGTTGTTCATCCCCATTCCCCCGTATAAAAAACTGCGAAAGGCAATCTGTACCACAAAGGCAAAAATCCCGACAAAAATAATGGTAACCA
>JBGSWA010000072.1:0-46935 GCA_041752645.1 Gillisia sp.
CGCATAATATTAAATCTATTTTTTGAGAGGCAAAAGCCCGGGCAGTGGCTTTTCCAATGCCGCTGGTGGTCCCGGTTATTAATGCTACTTTTTTCATAAATGTTAAATTTTAATTTCAAAAAAGATTTGAAGGTATAAAAAGTAGTGCAAATAAGGGACTTATCCCTTATTAATCCTTGTCTGGGACTTGTTAAAATTAGTTAATTGGGAATTTTTATAAAATGAAACATACAATACGGCGTTTTACTGTCCAAACCAAAATTAATTTTAAACTTAAAACAAGTTAACTATGAATTTAAAAAAACTGAAAATGAAGAAATTTACAGGCCTTTTGATGGCCTTTGTTGCGGTAACCATGTTTTCCAGCTGTAGCGACGATGATACCACAAGTGATCAAAACGCTAGAGTTAAAATAAGCATGACCGATGCCCCCGGAGATTACGAAAAAGTTTTTGTTGATGTAATAGACGTAAAGATCAAAGCCGATGCCTCAGCCGAGGAAGAGGGTTGGGTGAGTTTAGGAAATGTTCAGCCAAAAAGATATGATTTGTTGACCCTAACCGGTGGTGTGACGGAACTTCTTGCTAATGCCGAAGTCCCTGCAGGTTTTTTAGGCCAGATCCGATTGATGTTGGGACCGGATAATTCAGTTGTCCTCAGGGGTGAAACAGAAGAAACACCTCTTAGTACTCCAAGTGCACAGCAATCCGGTTTAAAACTTCAGGTAAATCAGGAACTTGAAGCCGGTGTCACTTATGATTACTTGTTGGATTTTGATGTAGATAAATCTATTGTAGTTGCAGGTGGTTCAGGAGGATATAGCTTAAAACCCGTAATCCGTATTTCTGCAAATGAAAGCGGGGCAATAATGGGAAAAATTTCTCCGGGTACTTTTAAAAGTTTTGTAGAAGCAAAAAATGCTGCTCACACCATTTCTGCATACACGGATGCTAACGGGGAATTTGTTTTACACGGGGTTCCTGACGGGATTTATGAGGTAAAAATAACTCCTGCAATAGGTGTTGGTTACAGCATTAAAACTGAGAGCGATGTTGAGGTAGCCGATGGCGCCACAATTAACCTTGAAACAATCTTCCTGGCAGCGATTGAGTAGGCAAAATTAAATACGAATTTTAAAGGCAGCGGCATTCCCGCTGCTTTTTTTTGTTTTTTAACCGTTTTGGTTCAATAATTGCGAATTTGCAACGTTCGTAATTTGTGAATATCTTCACATTTTTAAAATTTAAACACATATGATAGAGAATAATGCTTCAATAGATATTTCAAGTCTTAATGAAAAAATAGAAAGGGAAAGTGCTTTTGTAGACTTGCTTACCTCCGAGATTAACAAGGTGATCATAGGTCAAAAAGATATGGTGGAGCGTTTGTTAATTGGACTCCTGGGCCAAGGACATATCCTGCTTGAGGGGGTTCCGGGTTTGGCAAAAACCCTGGCGATAAATACGCTTTCACAAGCCGTTCACGGTAGTTTTAGCAGGATCCAGTTTACCCCGGACCTTTTGCCGGCTGATGTTACGGGTACTATGATCTACAATATGAAACTGAACGACTTCAGTATTAAAAAAGGGCCTATTTTCGCAAATTTCATCCTTGCCGATGAAATAAACAGGGCTCCCGCAAAAGTGCAATCGGCATTGTTGGAGGCCATGCAGGAAAAACAAGTTACCATTGGGGACCAAACTTTTATTTTGGACCGGCCTTTTCTTGTCATGGCAACCCAAAACCCGGTGGAACAGGAAGGAACTTACCCCTTGCCGGAAGCGCAGGTGGACAGGTTTATGCTAAAAACAGTGATCAAATACCCTAAAATGGCCGAGGAACAACTTATTGTTCGCGCCAATTTAAGAGGAGGTTTTGAGAAGGTGAACCCGGTAGTGAGCCTGGAACAAATCGCCAGGGCCCAGGCAGCGGTCAGGGAGGTTTATATGGATGAAAAAATAGAAAAATATATTCTGGATATCGTCTTTGCAACCAGGACACCGGAAAAGTATAAGTTAGAAGAATTAAAACCGCTTATCAATTTTGGAGCTTCCCCACGGGGAAGCATCAATTTGGCAATGGCGGCAAAATGTTATGCGTTTATTAAACGAAGGGGCTATGTTGTTCCGGAAGATGTAAGGGCAATAGTCTTTGATGTGTTGCGACACAGGATAGGATTAACCTATGAAGCCGAGGCAGAAAATGTCACTTCCGAAGATATCATCAGCAAAATAATAAACGAGATTGAGGTGCCTTAAAAGACCATAGATAGGGAACTTTAAAATTAAATTTTCAACCAAAAAAAATTGAAGCTTCTGTTTCCAATAGAAACTTATCGGAAGATTGCTAAAAATGGATACTAAGGAATTACTTAAAAAAGTCCGGAAAATTGAGATCAAGACCAAGCGCCTGAGCAATCACGTGTTTGGCGGGGAGTATCATTCTACCTTTAAAGGCAGGGGGATGATCTTTAGCGAGGTGAGAAGTTATCAGTTCGGGGATGATGTTCGGAGTATAGACTGGAATGTAACCGCACGATATAATGAGCCTTTTGTCAAGGTTTTCGAAGAAGAACGGGAGTTAACCATGATGTTGGTTGTAGATATTTCGGGCTCAGAATTATTTGGGACCCAAAATCAATTCAAAAAGGAAATTATTACTGAAATTGCCGCTACTCTGGCATTTTCAGCATCCCAAAACAACGACAAAATAGGTTTGTTGCTTTTTTCAGACCAGATGGAGCTATATATTCCTCCTAAGAAAGGCAGATTTCATGTATTGCGCATTATCAGGGAACTGCTGGAGTTTGAACCAAAAGGGAAAAAAACCAATCTGGCCGAGGCTTTGAAATACGTAACCAGCATTATTAAGAAAAAGGCAATCATTTTTATATTGTCAGATTTTATTGCCGATGATTATCAGCGAACTTTAAAGATCATAAGCAACAAACACGATGTTACCGGAATTAGGATATACGACGCGAGGGAGGAAGATATACCCAATTTGGGGATGGTACAAATGTTGGACAGGGAAACCGAGGAGTTGGTAATGGTAAATACAAGTTCAAAATCTGTAAGGCGCGCTTATGGAGCATATTTTAAAGATAGGGAAAATTATTTCAGGGAAAGTTTTTCAAAAAGCGGTGCAGGAATTTTGAGCACACGGGTTGGTGAAAGTTATGTCAAAAAATTGTTGGGATATTTTAAAAGAAGAGGCTAAGAATTAAAAATGACAAGAAAATATTCAACATTTAATAAATTTATTTTTCAACCTGAAGCCTTTGCAGAAAGTTTCAACTTTGGATATGGAAAAATCAGTTTACATAGATCCATCTTACTTTTGCTTTTTGCAATATCTTCATTTTTGGGTTTTTCCCAGAATCCGGGTATTTCTGCAAGCATAGATTCTGCGCAAATTAAAATTGGCGAACAGATCCTTTATAGTATTTCGGTGGAAACTGACTCTACCGATCTTGTGGTTTTTCCGGAAGGCCAGACCTTTAGCCCGATGGAATTGGTGGAATCACTCAAAACCGATACTTCCAGGATTCAAAACCGATTTAAACTCTTAAAGCAATATTCGCTCACCCAATTTGATTCCGGGAGGTATACCATTCCACAACAGAAAATACTCATCAGAGATACACCTTTTTTAACCGATTCCATGCAGGTGGAAGTAGCAACGGTTGTGGTGGATACCACCAAACAAAAAATGTATTCTATCAAACCTTCAATGGAGGTGCCTTCAGTATTTGAAATTCCGAATTGGTTTTGGTGGTTACTTTCGGTTTTGGTCCTCCTTGGCCTGGGGTATTATTTTCTCAGAAGAAAAAAGAAAAAACAGCAGGCCGCAAAGAAATTGCCACCTTATGAAAGGGCGCTGCTTGAATTACAACAGCTCGACCAATCCCAATTACTTGAAAACCGCCAAACCAAAGAATACTATTCAAAATTAACCGAAGCTGTAAGGCGATATCTGGAGGATGAAATAAACCTTCGGGCAATGGAAAGCACCACTTCTGAACTGATTACTTACCTGGAAATTAAGATGGATGCCGGGAAATTGAAATTGAGTAGGGAAACCATAGCAGCTCTTAAAAGCATACTGCAGCGTGCAGATCTTGCTAAATTTGCCAATTCCAGACCGGATATAATTACTGCAAAAGGAGACAGGTCAAAAATTGAACACGTAATAAATGATACAAAAGCAGCGATCCCTGAACCTACAGAGGAGGAACGATTAAAAGATGAGGCTTATAGGAAAGCACAGCTAAAACGCAGAAAAAGAAAACGTATAAGCATTGGGGTGGCAGGGGCGATCCTTGTAATTGCCATAGGAATTACAACACTTATTACCACCAGGGGTTTTGACTATTTAAAAGACAGTTTCCTTGGCCATCCTACCAGGGAATTGCTCAAAGGGGAATGGATCCAAAGTGAATATGGAGATCCTGCAGTGTCCATCACTACTCCCAGAGTGCTAAAGCGAAGCGAAATTGATATGCCCAACGATGCTAAAGCGATGCTTGTTGGCAATGAAACCTTTATTGATGGGAGTTTGGACCATCCTTTGTATGTTGTGTCTAGCACGCTAAGGTTTCAAAAAGACGTGAAATTTGAATTAAAAACTGCGGTAGAGGGGGTTTATTCAAATTTGGAGCGAAAAGGGGCTAAAAATATTATTGTAAAAGAGGAAGAGTACAGCACCTTGGAAGGAATTAAGGGAGTTGAGGTTTATGGAACCCTGGAAATTGAAAATCCGGTTACAAAAGGACCCGTGACCAAGAAATACAGCATCCTGAATTTTGCAGAAAACGGCGGCTTTCAACAAATCACCGTGATTTATGATGAAAAGGACCCATATGCCGATGAAATTGCGGGCCGGATTATTAATTCGGTTGAATTTGAAAATCCAGCGAACTAATGTTAGATAATTTTACATTTGAAAATCCGCAATTTTTTTGGTTATTGCTCTTCTTGCCAATAGCCTCAGCCTGGTATTTTTGGAAGCGGAACAAGCAACTTCCCGAGCTTAAGATTTCAAGCGTGAAAGGCTTCAAGGCGAAACCCAGCTTACTTCCTTTATTGAGACATGGGTTGTTTTTGCTGAGGTTGTTGGCTCTTGCCCTCTTAATTAGCGCAATGGCCAGGCCTCGTACAACAGATGTTTCAACCAAGACCACTTCCACCCGGGGAATAGATATAGTCCTTGCAATCGATGTTTCCGGGAGTATGCTTGCAAGGGATTTGAAGCCAAACAGGCTGGAAGCCTTAAAGGAAGTAGCCGCCGAGTTTATAAAGGGCCGACCTACAGACAGGATTGGTCTGGTAGTATATGCCGGTGAGAGTTTTACCAAAACCCCTGTGACCAGTGATAAAGCCATCGTTTTAAGTGCTTTGGCAGACATCGAATTCAATGAGGCCCTGGAAAATGGTACCGCCATTGGAATGGGCCTGGCAACTGCGGTAAATAGGTTAAAGGACAGCAAGGCGAAGAGCAAAGTGATTATTTTACTGACAGATGGAGTGAACAATGCCGGGTTTATAGATCCTAAAATTGCGAGCGAACTGGCGGTGGAATACCAAATAAAAACCTATACAATTGGGGTTGGGACTAATGGAATGGCGCTTTCGCCGGTGGCAGTGATGCCAAACGGCCAATTTCAATACGGATACGCACAGGTGGAAATAGATGAAAAATTGCTCCAGGAAATTGCAATTGCAACAGGAGGAAAATATTTCAGGGCGACAAATAATGAAAAACTCGAATCGATTTACCAGGAAATTGACAGCCTTGAGAAAACTGAGGTTGAGGAATTAAAATACACCAATTACGAAGAAAATTTCAGGCCGTTATTGCTATTGGCAGGACTATTGCTCATTATGGAACTCTTTTTGCGGTTTACCGTTTTTAGGAGTTTTATATAAAAGTAAAACCCCCTTTTGGGTGAAAATGTGTTGGAAATAATCAATATTTGGGAAAAAAATTATCAGAGAAGGTATTTTACCATAGAAATAAATAAGAAGCACTTAAATGTATATTTTAGAAGAAGAAAAATATTTCTGGTTATTGCTCGTAATTCCGCTTCTGGTGGTGCTTTATGCGCTGCTTCTTCTTTGGAAAAAACGCAGCCAAAAACAGTTTGCTACCCCTGAAATGCTTCAGAGATTAAGCCCGGAAAAATCCCGGTTCAAGCCCGGTTTAAAATTCGCGCTTTTATTGCTTTCTTTAGCCAGCCTGACGATAGCTTTGGTCAATCCTAAAATTGGAACCAAAATGGAAACTGTAACCCGGGAAGGAGTAGATGTTGTGTTTGCCATTGACGTTTCAAAAAGTATGGAGGCTGAAGATATTGCGCCAAACCGATTGGAGAAATCCAAACAATTGGTCACCCAGATCATAAATAATTTGGCGGGCGACCGGATCGGGATCATAGCTTATGCGGGAAGTGCCTTTCCGCAACTGCCGATTACCACAGATTATGCTGCCGCAAAAATGTTCCTGCAAGGGATCAATACCGATATGGTATCCTCTCAGGGAACGGCGATCAATGATGCGATAGAACTGGCCACCACCTATTACAATGATTCCGACCAAACCAGCAAGGTGCTGTTTATTATAAGTGACGGGGAGGATCATTTTGGAGAAGTTGGCCCTACTGCCAAAAAAGCTGCCGAATTGGGAATACGTATTTTCACCATTGGAGTTGGAAGCCTAAAAGGTGCGCCAATACCCCTAAAAAAAAATGGTGTCATTCAAAGCTATAAAAAGGATCAAAACGGAGAAACTGTGATTACCCGTATGAATGAGGAAACTTTAAAAGAAATTTCTGCCAATGCCAATGGGAAATATATTGAGGGTAATATCACTTCAGAGGTAACCTCGGAGGTGACCGAAATCCTTCAAAATATGGATAAAACCGAATTTGAGGCCAGGCAATTTGCCGATTATCAGTCACAGTATCAGTGGTTTTTAGGTTTCGGAATATTGCTATTGCTTCTGGATGTTTTCCTTTTGGAGAGAAAAACATTTTGGGTTAAAAAATTAAACCTGTTTAACGAACAAAGAAGTTAGGATGCTATTAAAAAATTTACCGGTTTTCAAGATGCTCCCCACCTGCATTTTACTAGGAGTAGGTTTGTTGTTTTCAAATATTTCCTACGGACAATCTGTTAAGGTGGAAAACAAACAAATCATTAGAAAAACAGACAAAATTCTGAGAGAAGCTGAAAAGGAATTGAGTGAAAACGATTTTGCATCTGCGGAGGCTTCTTATAGGAAGGCCGTTTCCAAAAATCCTGAGAGCGTAACTGCCCGCTATAATATGGCAAATATGTACTACGGAAAAGAAAAACCGGCCCAAGCCGCTAATCGTTATAATCAGGCTAGTAATATTGCCGGAACTAAGGAAGAAAAGCACCGGAGTTTCCATAATATGGGAAATTCCTTAATGGATCAAAAGAATTATGCGGGAGCTGTGGAAGCCTATAAAAATGCCCTGAGAAATATTCCTTCCGATGAGGAGACCAGGTATAATCTGGCTTTGGCTAAAAAAATGCTGGAGAAGGAGAAAGAAGATGGGGGCGGAGGAGATGATGATAAAAAGGAACAAGATAAGGACGATAAAAACAAAGATAAAAAGGACGATCAGGGAGAAAAAGATAAGGATAAAAAGGAGGGAGAGGATAAGGAAGATAAGGGTGGAGATCCAAAAGACGAATCCAAACAAGAACCTGAGAAACCGGATGACAAAGGCGATCCCAAAGATAAAAACGAACAAAAAGGAGATCCGGAACCTAAGGCGCAACAACAACCGGGTCAACTCTCCGCTCAACAAATTAAAAATTTGCTGGAAGCCATGAATAATGAGGAAAAGAAGGTGCAGGAAAAAATAAATGCCGAAAATGCTAAAGGAGCCAAAACCAGGACCGGGAAAGATTGGTAACCAGAATAACCGAAACAAAGGTCGAATAGAATCTTAAAAGACAAGTAATATAAAGGATGAATTTAAGAATATTCATACTGTCATTTTTTTTAGCAATTTCAACCTTAAGTGTTGCTCAGGTTAAATTTGAGGCCAACCTGAGTAAAAATAAGTTGGGGTTAAATGAGCGGCTGAGAGTTGATTTTGAAATGAACCAGGATGGTGACAATTTTAAGCCGCCGTCCTTTAACGGGTTTAAGGTTGTTGGCGGCCCCAACCAATCTGTGAGTAACAGTTGGATCAATGGGAAACGCACCTATTCCAAAACATATACTTATTTTCTGGCGCCTCAGGGAAGAGGGGAATTTACAATTGGGCAGGCAGAAATATCTGTTGAGGGCAACATCTATAAAACCTCTCCGGTCCAGGTTGAGGTTACTGCCGCGGTAGATACTCCCACCGATGGAAATAATTCAGAGGTGGTAGCGTCAGAAAACCTTCATTTGGTTGCAGAGATTTCCAATCCCGGGCCTTATTTGAATGAAGCTATTACCGTCGTTTATAAACTGTACGTGAGCCCTCGGATAAGTGTCAGCAATTGGAGGGAAATGGATAGCCCGGTTTATCAGGATTTTTGGAGCCAGAATATCGATATTAAACAATTAAATATAGTTTCCGGAGAATACCAGGGGGAACCATACCGATATGTCATTCTGCGGAAAACAATTTTATATCCTCAGAAAACCGGGGAGCTGGAAATAGAACCATTGACGCTCTCAGTTTCGGTGGAGGTACCCAGTGACCGCAGGGACATTTTTGGAGGCAGGCTATTTACTACAATAGATAAAACCGTGGCTGCCGGGAAAAGGACAATTAACGTAAAAGCTTTGCCCCAGGCCAATAAACCGGATGGTTTTACGGGTGCAGTTGGAAAATTTGATTTTAAGGTAACAACTGACAGATCCAGCCTTGCCGCTACAGAATCCCTGAACCTAAAAGTGGAGGTTAAGGGGAATGGCAATTTGAAATTATTTGAACTTCCGAAGCTCCAAGTGCCTGCCTCATTAGAAAAATATGAGCCAGAACGCATTGAAAACGTAAGGACCGATTTAAATGGAACTCAGGGAAGCCTCATTGATAATTACACGATCGTGCCCATGCAAAAAGGAAAATTTCCAATTCCATCTTTATCTTTTTCTTGGTTCGATTTGGAAAGCAAGTCCTATAAAACCTTGAATTCAGGAGAAATTCTGCTGGATGTTTCCAATGCACCTGCGGGGGTAGCCATCAATTCAGGAAGCTCAAATTCGGTGACCAAGCAATCAGTAGAATTAAATCAAAATCAATTTAAATATATCAGGTTAAACACAAATTTGAAACCTATAGATTCCGGTTCCTTTTTTGGATCCTGGGAGTTTTGGTCGTTGTTGTCCTTTCCTTTTATATTGATAATTTTAGGGGTGCTCCTAGGTAAAAAACGCAAAGCTTTGGTCAATGATGTAATTGGAAATAAGATTAAAAAGGCCGATAAGTTGGCCAGGAAATACTTGTTTGAAGCTAAAAAAAATCTCGGAGATCAGAAAGCCTTTTATTTAACCCTTGAACGTGCCTTGCACAATTATTTGAAGGCAAAATTGCATATTCAAACCAGCGAGATGAGCAAGCAACGGATGGTGGAATTATTGGCAGAGCGCAAGGCCGATCCTGCTACTACGAAGGATTTTATCGCACTTATAGAGAGTTGTGAATTTGCACGATACACGCCTTCCTCAAATGTAGAGATGCATGGGGATTATGAAAATGCAGCTCGTGTAATTTCGGAATTGGACAAACAGTTATAGATATGACTAAGATTGTTTATTTACTATGTATCTGCTTTTTTTCTTTGTCGGCACAAAACAAAGACTTATTTCAGGAGGCAAATACGGCTTATAATGAAGGGAATTATCCAGAAGCAATTGATAATTATGAGCTCATTCTGGAAAATGGGGAGACTTCCCCTGAATTATATTATAACCTGGCAAATGCGTATTATAAATTAAATAAGATTGGCCCCAGTATCTATTACTACGAAAAAGCACTTCAGCTAAAACCTACCGATGAGGATATAGTGAACAACCTGGAATTTGCAAGGAATATGGTCATTGATGATATTGAAAAAGTACCTGAAGCAGGTCTGTCCAAAATGGTCAACAATACGATTTCCAAACTTAGTTTTGAGAGTTGGGCCTGGATGTCTATAGTTAGTTCTGTGATTTTTTCGATTTTTTTCCTGCTGTATTATTTCAGTATGGGCTCAAAATTAAAAAGGCTTTTTTTTGGAGTTTCAATTCTCTTTCTAATAGTTTCCTTAGGCTCGTTAGGTTTTGCATATCAGCAGCAGATATTGATTCAAGATAGTCAGTACGCCATCATATTTTCTGAAGAGGTTCCGGTGAAGAGTGAACCTAATCTTAGAAGTGATGAACTGTTTTTTCTACATCAAGGGACAAAACTAAAGGTTTTGGAGACATTCCAGGACTGGATAAAGCTTGAATTATCAAATGGTGCCCAGGGTTGGATTACAAAAAGTGAGGTGCGATTTTTATAAATAGTTTTTATTGATGTTAAGCTTAGTTTAAATTATCACTTTAAGTTTTGATAAAGCTTGTTAAATGTTATTTTTGCCTCAATGAAAAAAACCGCTGGCCTTCTGGCATTTCTTTTTATAAGTTTTCTTTTGTGTCCTACGATAGTGGTCATAATAGATAAGCATTCTGATGTCTCCTATGTTTTTACCATGGCTGAAGAAGAACAGTCTAAAGAAGTTAAGACTCCTGCCAAATTCACCTTCCATGAAAATGACGCAAATCACTTTAGTATTGGTTTACGCTCAAAAAAGAAGGTTATAGCCTATAAGGTGAAAAATGATCTTGATTTATTATATCCTGAAGTAATATCGCCTCCTCCTGATATTGCTTAATACCTACTAGTTTAAAGAATTTTTAGTTTACAGCAGCCGTATTTTATTCGGAGTAACCTAAGGTCGCTTCTATGTGCCATCCTCAGTTTGCTTTTGCAGGTTCTAAATATTCAAATTCAACGTATTCACAAATTTTCCGATTGTTATAAGCATCCGTCTATTTCGAGATTTAATTAAAAATCTCGAAATAGACGGGCCATTGATGATCGCCTAATTATCTCATATCCTATGTTTAAAAATTTTAAAACCGACTTGCCTGCAAGTTTAGTAGTATTTTTTGTTGCTTTGCCTTTGTGTTTGGGAATAGCCCTAGCCAGTGGAGCTCCTTTATTTGCTGGTGTCATTGCTGGAATTATTGGAGGTATAGTCGTAGGCTCCCTATCCGGATCTTCTTTGGGAGTTAGTGGTCCGGCTGCTGGTCTGGCAGTAGTAGTATTAACCGCCATTTCCGATTTGGGGAGTTATGAATTGTTTCTAGTAGCCGTAGTAATTGCCGGATTGCTTCAAATCCTTCTCGGGATTTTAAAAGCGGGGGTTATTGGTTATTTCTTTCCATCTTCAGTAATTAAAGGAATGCTGTCTGCCATTGGGATCATTATTTTTTTAAAACAAATCCCTTTGGCCCTTGGCTACGAAGATGGGGAAACGCCTTTTGCATTTTTTCAAACCACAGGGTTTGATATTTTTACAGGACTTGTAAATATGTTAAATTCTGTGGCGACAGGAGTGGTCGTAATTACTTTAATCTCCCTAGCAATCTTATTGATTTGGGATAAGGTTCTTTCTAAAAAGCATAAGGCTTTTAAGCTTATTCCAGGCCCCTTAGTTGCAGTAGTTGTAGGTATTATTTATCAGCTGATTTTTCAGAGCAGCGGCTCAGTATTTGAAATAAAAGGGGGCAATTTAGTAACGGTTCCGGTTCCTGATACTGTATCTGATTTTTTAGGACAGTTGACATTCCCGGATTTTTCTCAAATGGGTAATTCACAGGTATATATTGTTGCTATCACCATTGCAGTTGTGGCAAGTTTGGAAACTTTATTAAGTGTGGAGGCCACAGATAAGCTCGATCCTGCAAAAAGGGTAACCCCGACCAACAGGGAGTTGGTAGCCCAGGGCATAGGAAATACTTTTTCCGGTCTTGTAGGTGGCCTGCCGATTACCCAGGTAATTGTTCGAAGTTCTGCGAATATTATGAGCGGAGGCAAAACCAAAGCTTCTACTATTTTGCACGGGCTTTTATTGTTGTTAAGTGTAATCCTCATCCCTCGTTTTTTAAACCTGATCCCATTGGGAGTTTTGGCAGCAGTATTGTTGATTATTGGCTACAAGTTGGCAAACCCAAAGCAATTTTTTCAAATGTCAAAACTTGGAAAAACTCAGTTCATGCCTTTTCTGATAACGGTTATAGCGATTGTCGCCACCGATTTATTGGTAGGTATTTTATTGGGATTAACTGTCGGAATTATTACTATATTGATCAACAGTTATAAAAATTCTCACTTTCTTCATATTGAAGACAAATCCAATGGGGTACACAACATAAAAATGCAATTTGCGGAGGAGGTAACCTTTTTGAATAAAGCAGCCATTCAAAGGGAGCTATATGCCTTGCCAAGGGATACTTTTCTTACCCTGGATGTAAGAAAAACAAAATCCCTCGACCTGGATGTCCTGGAAATTCTTGATGATTTTTCCATCCCGGCTGAGAGAAAAAATATTACCATCAAATTAATTTCGGATAGGGGCGAGGTTGAAAACCCGCCTAGTTATCGCGAATTTTTTGGAGTGAGCGTCTTTGAAGGAGCACATTAATTATTAAATACAAATATAAAATTATGAGTACTTTTTATAAAAATATTCTTGAGAACAATAAAAAATGGGTAAAGAGTAAACTGGATCTAAATCCAGATTATTTTAACAAACTTGCCAAAGGACAACAACCTCCTTTATTATGGATAGGCTGTGCGGATAGCAGGGTGCCAGCAAATGAAATTATTGGAGCTGAACCAGGAGAAGTTTTTGTCCATAGGAATATAGCGAACATGGTGGTACATACCGATATGAACATGTTGAGCGTACTGGATTATGCCGTTAATGCACTAAGGGTAAAACACGTAATTGTTTGCGGACATTACGGATGTGGTGGCGTAAACGCTGCTATGACAAACCAATCAATAGGATTGATAGATAACTGGATTCGTCACATTAAGGCTGTTTACAGGCTTCATAAGGCAGAACTGGATGCTATTGAAGACCATACGCAACGTTCTAACCGGTTTGTGGAATTAAATGTTACAGAACAGGTTTTTGACCTTGCAAAAACATCCATTGTGCAGGGAGCTTGGAATAAAAATCAGGAACTTAGCCTTCACGGATGGGTTTATGGAATAGATTCCGGAATTATTAAGGATCTGGGTGTTAACATCAGCAATGATTCCGAACTGGATGAGGTATACCAACTTAATTTCTGAGTTGAGCTATAAATTTTCCTGAATTCGTTTTATTTGGGAGCTAAAGGATCGGTGCTTACACCGGTCCTTTTTTTATACTTCAAAATCTTTTTCAATAAGATCTATTTCTTTGGCCTCCCTCAAGATAGCAGGCAAAAAAATGGGAGCAATGGTTTTAATGGGCGGAAACAACACCGATTCTTCAAGGGTTTCTTTCTCTACAAGATTAATATCTTCATTGGTTGAACCAAAAAACATAATTAAAACGCTTGCAATAAACGCAATTTTTAGAAAGCCAAACCCAGCACCTGTTAGCTTATTTACAATCCCGAGTGCCGCAAGATTTGCAATTTTGGTAAGAAAATTACCTGCCAGGGAAATTAAAAATACAATTAGAAAGAAGGTGATGGTAAAGGCTGCGAGGTTCACAAACTGATTGTTCCAGGAGACCTTATCTGCCAGGTAATCGCTCAATATATGGGAAAAATATACGGCCACGTAGATCCCGGCAATAAATCCTACTAGAGAAGCAAGTTCGGCAAAAAATCCCCGAAAAAACCCGCGAACCAGCCCGTACAATAAAATTACACTCAGAATTATATCGAGGATATTCATGATTTATAGATAGCATTTACAACGCCTAAGATACGTATCTTTGCCAAATGGCAAGAGATGAAGAGTTAAAAGAACGTTGGATAAAATTACAGAAAAAACTTTCTGACCAGTTTGCAGATGGGGATTTACTGGACTTGGATGCTATTATTTACCTAATTGGCGTACAGGAATTTGGACAACCCCACCGTCAGTTTAAAAAGGACCAAAAGCTGGATCTGATGCATATTGCGATTTGCAGGCTTCTCGAACCTTATGGTTACTATGAATTTGAATTGGTCGATGAGGATGGATGGCCACATTTTAAAACCTTGGAAATATTGCCCAGTTTAAAAGCGGGAGAACAATCTGTACTGATGAAAGAGGCGATCGTACATTATTTTTTGGCTAAAGAATATATAATATAGCACGATCAAATCAGGGTTTGAAGTGCCTAAAAGTCTGAAGTACTAAGAGCAGAAATCATCTTGTGCCTTCAAAACAGGATACTCACCTATAAATAATATAGCCTGCTGAAAAAGTCAAAACTCAGCTTTTTAGAAACTTACATCTTTAGGGCTGCTCGGTACAATGCTTTTTTTAAAAAACAGTATAATAAAAGCGCATTTTTAGTAAATTCGCACTTCTTTAAAGAAATGAATTCATGATTGAAACGATAAAGGAACACATTGCTAAAGTAACAGGTTTTCAAGGCGGAACCCCGGAAGAGGTGGAAGCGTTTCGAATTGAGTATTTGGGCAAGAAGGGATTTCTGAACCATTTTTTTGCTGAATTCAAAAATATTCCCAACGATCAAAAGAAGGATTTTGGTCAAGCCATCAACACACTCAAGATTGCCGCCCAGGAAAAAGTGGTGCAGTTAAAAGATGCAATTGAAGGGCAGCAGGAAGAAAAAAAGATCTACGGAGATTTAACCCGGCCCGCAGAAGCCATAGAAATTGGTTCGCGGCATCCTATTTCCATAGTTAAAAATCAAATCATTGAAATTTTTTCAAATATTGGGTTCAATGTTTCAGAAGGTCCGGAGATTGAAGATGACTGGCACAATTTTACAGCCCTGAACCTTCCGGAATATCATCCGGCAAGAGATATGCAGGATACTTTTTTTATACAGACCGATCCCGATATTTTATTGCGTACCCATACCTCCTCGGTGCAAGTGCGCTATATGGAAAACAACATACCTCCAATTCGAACAATTTCGCCGGGACGCGTATTCCGGAATGAAGCAATTTCAGCAAGGTCGCACTGTATTTTTCACCAGGTGGAAGGCCTTTACATAGATAAAGACGTGTCTTTTGCCGACCTTAAACAAACCTTGTTGTATTTCACCAAACAGATGTTTGGAAAATCGAAAATACGCCTGAGGCCTTCCTATTTTCCTTTTACCGAGCCGAGTGCTGAGGTTGATATCTACTGGGGCCTGGAAACAGAAACCGATTACAGGATAACCAAGGGCACCGGTTGGCTGGAAATTATGGGCTGTGGAATGGTAGATCCCAATGTCCTTAAAAATTGCGGAATAGATCCTTCAGAATATTCCGGATTTGCCTTTGGAATGGGGATAGAGCGTATCGCGATGCTCCTATACCAGATTGGGGATATTCGCATGTTTTATGAAAATGACGTGCGCTTTCTGGAGCAATTTAAATCGTCTTTATAAAAATATAATCCAGATTTGCATCACAGGATTTAATTCGAATTCTGAGAAATCGAATGAAATACAAAGCGGGTTGTCTGTTGAGACAACCCGCTTTGCTGTAAAGATCTATAATTCCTCAGGCTAAATAATACCCTGATCTAACATGGAATCGGCAACTTTTATAAAACCGGCAATATTCGCGCCTTTGACATAGTTTACATAGCCATCATCTTCTGTTCCGTATTTTGAACAAGCAACATGAATTGAAGTCATTATTTGATGTAATTTGGCATCCACCTCCTCAATGGTCCAATTTATTTTCATGGCATTTTGAGACATTTCCAACCCGGATACCCCTACACCCCCTGCATTAGCAGCTTTACCGGGAGCAAAGGGCAATTTGTTCTTATGAAACAGATCAATGGCTTCAGGAGTACAACCCATATTGGATACCTCAACAATATATTTTACGCCATTTGCAATCAATAATGCCGCGTCCTGACCATCCAGTTCGTTTTGGATTGCGCTTGGCATCGCGATATCCACGGGAACTTCCCAAGGCTTTTTACCGGGAATGAATTTAGCTGCCGGAAATATTTTTACATAAGGGGAAACAATATCATTATTGGATGCCCTAAGCTCCAATAAGTAGGCGATCTTTTCAGCATCTAAACCCTGCTCGTCATATATATATCCATCAGGGCCGGAAAGGGTAACCACTTTTCCACCAAGTTCCGTAACTTTTAGGGCAACACCCCAGGCCACATTTCCGAAACCGGAAACAGAAACAGTTTTACCGACAAAGGTGTCGTTATTGGTTTGTAACATCTGATGTGTGAAATATGTAGCTCCAAAACCTGTAGCTTCGGGTCTTATCAAACTTCCACCCCAATTTAAACCTTTACCCGTGAAAACACCGGTATTTTCAAATTGTAATTTTTTGTACATTCCATACATAAAGCCTATTTCTCTTCCACCTGTTCCAATATCTCCAGCAGGAACATCGGTGCTTGGTCCTATAACACGCCATAATTCCAGCATAAAAGCCTGGCAAAAACGCATTATTTCTGAATCCGATTTGCCTTTGGGATTGAAATCAGAACCACCTTTAGCGCCTCCCATTGGCAAGGTTGTTAATGCGTTTTTAAATGTCTGCTCAAATCCCAAAAATTTAAGAATACTTAAATTTACACTTGGATGCAAGCGGATTCCTCCTTTGTATGGTCCAATTGCGTTGTTAAATTGTACTCTGTGGCCCAAATTGACCTGAACCCCACCTTCATCATCTACCCAGGAAATCCTAAAAGTTAATATTCTATCCGGTTCAACCAATCGTTCAATTATTTTTGCTGCTTCATATTGAGGATTTTCATCGTAAATTGTTTGAATGGATTCCAATACTTCGTGAACGGCCTGCAAGTATTCTTTTTCTCCCGGATGTTTGGTCTCGAGGTTGTTTAATATATCTTTTACATTCATAATATATTGATTTTAACGTATATTAAAATTTATTAAATATTAATAATTCAAGACAAAATTACGGATATTAAATTATATTTAATTTAAAAAACATCCCTATATTTTTAATATTTGCTACTTTTTTCAAATAAAAATCATCAAATCAAAATATTCTGATCACAAGAAGGCATTCCGCATTTAAAGCCTGATCCCCCTTAGATATTTTAATTTTTTATTCCAAAAAATTTTAGGTTTTCGCTTTACATAAAGCCTTCAGGAGGGAGATCCTCCAAGGAATCATCGGTTGTTTCCTGAGGTGCTTCAACTTTAAAATATTTTTTAAAAATAGCGGCTTTACTGTCTTTTCCGTCAATAATTATTTTCAATGGTTCTTCAAAACATATATGTCTTAAATATTCATCTTCATATGCTGCTTTTTGACTATTTAAATATTTTAAATCGAAATAGCCATCATCTATAAAAGGATTTATAGTTAAATAACCCACTTTAAAGGAGGTTAGATTTTGAAAGAAATGTGTTCCCTGACTGGCTTCAATTCTAAAATCTTTTAAACCTGCCTCAACTATAATTTTAGCCGAAGAAATTTGTGGCCAAATAACCGGGATGCCCAACCACGGATCACTGGAGCCCCACCTACCGGGGCCTATTAGAATATATTGTTTATCTAATTTACTGAATTTTTTATTAATTCGTTCTACTGCTGCTGCAATCTGCCATGTATTTGCAGCGTCAAAGGTTTCGGGTTTTACATAAACAAGGTCCCTGATATTGCCATAATTTCCATTTCCAAGCGCTGATTCTGAATAAATAATAGTATCCTCGATACCAAACTTCTCGGGAAACTTGCTCACCGTTTCAATGCTTTCAACAATAGGCCTTATTTGCAGAAAGCTAAATTCTTTTGGGTGTCCCTGTGGCACATCAAGTTTTATAGCGAATTCTATTTCAATTGGATTTCGCATTTCACGTTGTCCGATACGCAACAAGTCCTTTAAAATTTCGGGTAAAGGGAAATTATTGTATTTCAATATATTGTCAAAAGTAACTACCCGGATTCCATCTTGTAAAACCCCAGGCCTGATCATATTATTTTGCAGGTCGTAGGTGGAAGCCACAAATTTTAAGGATCCGTGATTTTCAGCATTTCTAATGCTTATCTTTTTCTTGTTAATTGCCTCACTGGTTGAAACTTTATAGCTTTCAGGATCCATATCCAGCCCATAAAAGTATTGTTGTGTTTCGCGTTTGGCTGAATCCGGAGAGGAAAGTTGCAGGATCTTTTTTGGATGAAAAGGTGAAAATCTTAAGGTTTGTCCCCCGCCGACAATAATTTCACCCAACCCCAAAGCTATATTGGCGATTCCTTCATTCGGCAATTCACTGCCTATGGGATAAAAATTAATAGAACGCGCCACCCCCGATATATTCGGGTAATAAACATCCTGGTATTGTTTACCTGTAACCTCCTGTAAAATAACCGCCATTTTGTCCTCTTCAATGCTATGGGAGGAAGCTTTTAAATAAATTTTGCTCTGTTCAAAAAAAGCAGAGGCCATGACCGATTTTATAGCAATGGAGATCATTTCCAACATTTTTTCCTTGTTCGTATTTGGGATCATATAAGTTGCAAATACCCCGGCAAATGGAAGGTAATGGGAATCCTCCAATACACTGGAAGAACGAACGGCAACTGGGGATTTTGTAATTTTAAGAAAAGCGGTAATATCTTCTATTACCCATTTTGGCAGGGGCTTCGAAATAAATTCATTCAAAATGATATCGTCATCATCATTTTCACAATTTGCTACAAATCGTATCAATTTATGTTTTTCCATAAATTCATCAAATACCTCTGTACTTAAAACCACCGTGCGAGGAATTGAGATGCTTACATCCTTATATTTATTAAATAATTTATTGCGTTTCAAAAAAGAATCAATAAATGCCAAACCGAGGCCTTTTCCTCCCAAAGAGCCCTCTCCTATCCTGGCAAAACCCAAATATTCATCGTATTTGTTTTTGTCGAATTTTGCAATTACCCCTCTAGACCTATATAGGCGGTATGTCTTTATTGCATTTATTAAAAACTCCCTTATTTGTTCAATATCGTCAAAATCCTCATATTCCACATTGCTAAATAAGTTGGCCAATGGAAAAAGAGCCCTTGATCTCAGCCATTTTGAATATTCGCTCCTTTTGGCGTGATAACTTATGGAATCCAGGCTCACGGTATTTAAAGCTTTTTGGAAGCTATTTAAATCTTTTACCGTAGATAGGATTTTCATTTCAACCGGATCCCAAAATTCGAAGTCGCCAAACGAGAAGTATTTAGTTATATAATTTTTAATTTCCTCCCCGAGGATCTCAGAATGTTTGTGTAAAAATTTTCCCTTTAATTCTAGGGTATATTTTTCGTTGTTTTTATCGGAAGATTGGATCAGAAAGGGGAAATAACGTTTCAGGCTCCTCACGTATTTCAGGAATTCAAAGCCGGCATTAGGATCCCGCTTTCCGTCCTTAAAGTAATTCACATCAGAAATAACCCCTAACAGGTGGTGTTGGTATTTTTCAAAAAGGCAGATGCCTTCTTCGTAATTTGTTGCCAATAAAATTTTTGGGCGACCTCTCATGAGCATCATTGTTCGATGCTCATTTAAACCTTCGGACATAAAGGAATGAGTTTGTTTTAAAATAATCTTATAAATAATTGGCAAATACCTGGAATAAAATCTTAAGGAATCCTCTACCAAAAGGATGGCTTTAACACCAATTTCATTAATATCCTTTTCGGCATTCATTCTATCCTCAGTAAGTTTTATAATTGCTAGAAAAATATCAACATTCCCATTCCAATGAAAAACAAGATCAATGATCCCCGTATTTTCACTTAACACCTTCTTTCTCAATTCAGAGGAATAGAGGCTAAGCGCGGCAATTGGGATTGCTGGAAAAGCCTCTTTTATTGTTTTTGAGGTTTCAAAAGCCTTGTAATCCCCAATATCCAGCCAGGTAATCACCAAATCTATTTTGTCGGATTGCAGCACACCTATTGCTCGCTTGGCGGAATTGGCGTGGGTAAAACTCGGGGGGTATCTAAGGTTTAGGGCGGTATATTCATTAAAAATGCGTTCGTCAATTCTACCGTCTTCTTCCAACATATAATAATCGTAGTTAGAGCAAACAATTAGCACCTTATTTACTCTGTTTTGCATTAATTCCTTAAATGCAAACTCTTCAAACTCATATGTTTTTAAATCGGGAAGGGACCTTTTAATCATCTTTCTCTATGGCTTTTCAATGCGAAGGCAAGGTACTATTTTGGCAATAAATTTCAGTGGTTTTCAGGAGACGAATAAATTTTTTCAAAAAAGCGAATTTAAAATTACCTGAAGAACATTGCGTATAAAATCCTGTAATACTGCGGTTTGAATTTACCGAAATTTATTTAAATCTTTTTTATCTCCCTTAGCCAATATCTGATTTATTTAGGTTTTTGTCAAAAGATTTACAGAAAACAACAACATTCAGGATATTTAAACGCTTCTTTGCATTGTTAATATTTTGTTGAATTCGGGTTGGTGAACACTTTAAATTTTTTATGAAAATGATGTGAGTTTTTGGGAAATATTTAAATCATCTTTATAAAAAAATGAAAAAAGTCGGGTTTATTTTATTGGCAATCGTAATTTTTTCGATTGTTGTTTATGTGACGTTCATACTTGCGGTTATTAAAATTGCTGTTGGTGCTATCTTAATTGTGGTTGCATCCCTGATCTTGTGGTGGTTGTGGAACAAACTTGAAAAAAAATTGGATTGATTTGAAAAAAGACATTGAAATACCGGAATCTAAGGGGATTTACCTGGCTGCGGTCAGGGAAAAAAACGAGGAATTTCAATCTATGGAATGGAATGCATATTTAATAAACGATAACCAGGCACCAATTGAAATGGTCCTTATTGTATCCAAAGGCTTCGATATAGAAGAAAGCACCTCCATCTTGAGGCATTCCTTAAAAATGCTTCCTGGGAGATCCTTTGCTAAAATTGAGTATTTACACGATGAAGTTCTGCGGCTCAATACCCAGTTTTACGTAAGTTATTTTGCCTATGACAAAATGTATGAAAAAACATTTTTGCTCGAGAAAAATTCTGTTATTGAAGCAGCCTTAATGCAAATTCCAGTTATGAAAAAACAGGGCGTTCTGGCTAAATAAGGTTTTGTTTTTTGAAAAATATTACAAGGGAATTTTCTTTTGAGCAACCTTAAGGTCCCCTTTGATAATTAGGTCAGTTTTTTTTGGTTTGGGTAAATTCATAACCACTACATCGGCCAAAATAATCCCAATCCCCAGCCATTGATAGGGATTACCCACTTCATTTAATAAAATATAGGCCATTATAACAGCCACAGGAAGTTCCACGGAGGAGATAATAGGACCCAGCCCAATATCTATTTTAGGCATGCCGGCGGTAAATAAAATAGGAGGGAGAACAGTTCCTAAAAGAGCCAGGATCAAGCCCCACTTTTTAAAGATATCCAAATTAAATTGATCAATTAAATAGGGAGTCGCAATAATTGTCACCATCAGGGTACCACCCAAAAGCATCCATAGGCTTCTTCTAAGGGAGTGCAACTGCAGGGAAACCGTATTTGAGGTGTAAATGGTTGCGGTATATGAAATTGCTGCAAGGATTCCCCAGCTATTGCCCCGCCAGTTAAGTTCAAATATTGCTAAACAACATATTGGTGGACAGGACCGTTCCTTCCAGAATAATTATCACCGCAATAATTTTATTTGCCGAAGGTTTTCTCTTATTGATATTGCCTTCCAAAAAAAACACCCATCCAAAGGCTTTGCATTAAGAGTACGATCCCAATATAAACCGGAATGGTTTCCACAGGAAAATAATAAAATGTACTGGTAAGGCCCAGGGAAGTTCCTGCAGCCATCAATTTTAAGATGCTTTTTGATTTAGGATCAAATTGAGTTGTCCTTTTTCTCTTAACCAACAGAAGGGTAATAATCAGAAGGCCAATCAAACCAAGGATCATTTGTGAAAAGATAATTTCATAGGAGGTAAATCCTTCGGCATACGCAATTTTCACAAATGTGGTGAGCATTCCATAACTGGATGCCCCTAAACCAACCAGTAAACTTCCTTTAACAATGGGGTTATTCATATCTTTTACTGAAGATACTGTCAGGGATTAGGGGTCGGAATTTTAAATTGAGAAGAAAGGGTTTTAATCCTGTAGGTCAATCGAGTTTTTCGGCTAATTTCTCAAAGACCTTCTTGGGATCTTTGCCTTCGTACAAAATGCTGTAAACTGCGTTTATTATGGGAGTTTTGGCACCTTTTTCCTTATTGATCATATAAGCGCCTTTAGTGGCATAATAGCCTTCAGCAACCATGCTCATTTCCATATTGGCGCTTTTTACCGTATATCCTTTCCCTATCATATTCCCAAAGGTTCGGTTTCGGCTAAAAACGGAATATCCTGTAACCAACAAATCCCCCAGATACGCGGAATCATTGATATTACGTTTCATTTTATGCACTTTTTTAATGAATTTTTTCATCTCGCGAATTGCATTGCTCATAAGTACACTTTGGAAGTTGTCTCCATAACCTAATCCATGTGCAATCCCTGCTGCAACGGCATAGATATTCTTGAGCATTGCCGCATATTCTGTACCGGTGACATCATCACTGGTTTTGCAGGTAATGTAATCGCTGCTTAAATATTTTGCCACAATTTGGGCCTTTTTTTCATCCTTGCAGGAAATGGTGAGGTATGAAAGCCTTTCCAAAGCAACTTCCTCGGCATGACAAGGACCTGAGATGGTTCCGAAATTTTCCTCCTGAATATGGAATTCCCGGTGAAGATGTTCCCCGACAATTAAACTGGTTTCAGGCACGATTCCTTTCACTGCTGAAAAAAGGATTTTATCTTCCAGGGATACGTTTAATTTTTCCAGCTCCGTTTTGATAAACACGGAAGGAATGGCGAATATCAAATAATCCGATGCCTTCACAACCTCATTAATATCATTGTTTAAGCGCAGTTTGCTCAGGTCAAATTCTACCGAACTCAAATAATTAGGGTTGTGTTTATGGGTTTTAATATGGGCTATTGCCACAGTGCTTCGCATATACCACTGAATCTCGTCAAGATTTTCACTTAACATCTTGACAATAGCTGTGGCCCAGCTTCCGCCGCCAATTACAGCAAACTTTGGAGTGTTATTCATACTATTTTATATTCTGGCAAAAATACACAAATTTAAAAGAAATGTAAATAATTCGAATTTTTATGTTAGTAGTCCACAATGAAACGGGGCTATCTTGCGTTTTATTTTAAGAAAATACAAGCCTGGTTTTTTGCCAGTTTTGATTTTGTTTTTTTTGGTTGGTTATTTAGTGAACAGCGTCATATTTATATTAACTATGTGGCGTTGTTTTTCGGCTCAAAAGAAAATCTAACAAAAGTTTAATATTATTAACAGCAGAAGATAAATGTGAATTTTGTACTTTACATCTCTAACTAATATCAATAAAATGGGGATTTTTAAATTTATAAAGGAAGCCGGAACCAAAATATTTGGAGCGGAGAGGGAGACTAAAGTCGTTACAACAAAAGTGGCAGTTGACAGGCAATCGGAAGGGCGACTTGAAAATGAAAAGGCTGCCCGTAAACTTGAAGAAACCATAGAGGATCTGAATTTGAAGGTAGCCAATCTAAAAATAACTATTCAGGGCGATATGGCCATGGTTTCAGGGCTGGCAAAGGATCAGGCTACCCGAGAAAAAGTAGTGTTGGTGGTTGGCAATGTGGAGGGGATTTCCCAGGTTGATGATACGATGACTGTTGAGAAGAAAGAGCCTGAATCTGTTTTTCATACCGTTGAAAGAGGGGATACCCTTAGTAAGATCGCAAAAGAGCACTATGGCAATGCCAATAAATATCCTGAGATATTTGAAGCTAATAAACCTATGCTAAAAGATCCCGATAAAATATACCCGGGACAAGTCCTACGAATCCCGCCTTTAAATAAATAAAATAAAAGCTGTTTAAAAAATTTGAGAATGTTACATTGAGCGCAGTCGAAGTGCAAGGTTATTGTTCCACCATGAAAAAAGTAGGTTCATTTAATCCCAAAAAGATATTCATTAAGAATTTTTTAAACAGTTTTTCCTTTGTAAAAATTCATCTTGTCTATATATTCCCAGACCTTCTCAGGTAACATGGGGGTAATATTTTTTCCTGACTTAATTGCTTTCCTTATAAAGGTGGAGGAAATTTCCACAACGGGCGCTTCTACTCTGTGAATTTTGGGATGATATTTAAATTGGTTTTCCACCTCTCCGCCAGAAACCCTTGGATACACATATATAAAATACCGCTCAAGAATTACTTCGTAGTTTTTCCATTTGTGAAAACTCTTTAAATTGTCCTCCCCCATGATCAGAGAAAAGTCCAGCGCTGGGTAATTTTCTTCTAATTGCGCAAGGGTATTGATCGTATAATTGGGTTGGGAGAGTTTAAACTCAACATCACAGGGTTTTAATTTCGGGTATTTTTCACAGGCGATATATACCAATTCCAGTCGGTGGTTGTTATCTAGCAAACTCTTTTTTTTCTTAAATGGGTTTTGTGGGGTGACTACCATCCAGATTTCATCTAACTCTGAAAATTCCACCATATAATTGGCAATGATCATATGCCCAATATGAATTGGGTTAAAAGTCCCAAAGTAAAGTCCGACCTTCTTTTTCATTCTACTTAGTTATCTGAATTCACAAAATCAGCTACCAATTTATAGGCCTCGTCCAGTGCTTTTTCTAAGTTGTTGTTCTCAATAATATAGTCAAACTGGGGAGCTGTAGCGAGCTCTATAGAAGCCTTTGCAACCCGCATGTTAATTTTATCTTCAGATTCAGTCTTGCGTTTTTTTAAGCGGATCTTTAATTCCTCGATGCTGGGAGGTTTGACAAATACAGCGAGGGTTTGCTCGGGATAAATATGCTTAATATCAAGGCCACCCACAACATCAATATCAAATATCACATTCTTTCCTGATGCCCAGATACGTTCGATTTCGGTTTTAAGTGTTCCGTAAAAATTATCCCGGTATACTTCTTCCCATTCCAAAAACTCCTCGTTCTTTATTTTCTTCTTGAAATCTTGCAGGGAGAGAAAATAATAATCTTTGCCGTCCACCTCCTCTTCTCTGGGAGATCTGGAAGCTGCGGAGATGGAAAAATCTAGGTTCAGTTCCGGTTTGGAGAGTAAGTAACGTACAATAGTGGTTTTTCCTGAGCCTGAAGGTGCCGAGAATACAATTAGTTTGCCGGTCATTTAAAGTACGTTTAAGAGTTGTTCTTTTATTTTTTCAAGTTCATCTTTCATTTGGACCACAAGTTGCTGCATTGGGAAAAAATTTGATTTACTGCCAATTGTATTGATTTCCCTACCCATTTCCTGAGAGATAAATCCTAATTTCCTGCCGTTGGAATCTTCAGATTCCAATGCTTCTTTAAAATAATTAAGGTGATTGTCCAAACGTACCTTTTCTTCTGTAATATCAAATTTTTCAATGTAATAAACCAGTTCCTGCTCAAACCTGTTTTCATCCACTTTTTCTTTTAATTCGGCGACTCCTCTGGCCAATCGTTCCCGTACTCCCGAAATTCTATCGGGATCCATGGCGATAATTTCAACAAGTAGATTTTCAATATTGGCGACCCGGAATTTCAAGTCCTTTTCAAGGGCTTTCCCTTCATCAAACCTAAATTTGTTTATTTCTTCCAAAGCTTCAATAACAACATCTTCAATGTGGCCAAATTCAGTTTCGTCAATTGCTTCCCGTTCAGTTTTCAGGACATCGGGCATACGCACTGCCATTTTAAGGAGTTCGGTTTCATCTCCGTCCACGATCCCTCTTAATTGCTGGATGTATTTTCTTACCACAGCAGGATTGACCGAAGCGGTGGTTTCTTCTCCTGTAACTTCAACATATAATGAAAAATCAACTTTTCCACGTGTAAGAGATTTGGAGATGAGATTGCGCAATGCCAGTTCCTTTTCCCGATATTGTCCCGGGATCCTCGTGTTGAGGTCAATGCTTTTGCTGTTAAGGGATTTTATTTCAACTGTAATTTTCTTGGATGGAAGTTGCAAAAGGCTTTTTCCAAAACCGGTCATCGACTGAATCATGCTTGATTTTTATAAGGTTGCGCAAAGATAGGCATTTCTCCAGCATCACAAATTTAGTAGAATCCTATTTTGAAGTTTCAGGTCAATCTGGTCAGGTTCGCATGTCTTGCCACCATAATATGAAAAATACCATAAGCGGTAAGGCCAAGTGCAACTGCTCCAAGGAGGAGGTTGCCATAGCTAAAACTTAGAAAATATGCCAATGCTCCCTCCGTTCCCTTATACTCATTGGCATTGAGATTTAAAATAACTTTTATTATAAAGAAAGCAAGCACCCCAAATACCATTCCGCGGGCAATATATCCCAATCTTCCCGCCCTTCTTATAAAGTAATATTCATGTTTTAACGAAGGATAATTATCAATCTTCTTCATAAATGTGGCTTTATAAGCTATATAGAATTGTTGAATGGCCTGAATGGCTATGAGAATTCCCAGAGCCCAGATAAAGGCTTTTCCCCAGTCGTGGGACAATAGCTCCCATAAGGCAGCTTTTTTATCTCCCCCTCCATTTGTTTCCAAGTCTTTCTGAGTACTACCGGTTAAAGAGTTGATCAGGGGTTTTGCAAAAGCATACGCTAAAAGGCCGTAAAATACTCCTGAATAAAAATAACGTATCCGTTTAAACCCCGAGCCTATCGTTTCATTTTCTGTATCGTTTTCCGGGAATTTTATAGTCTGGTAGAATCTCCAAATGGAATATGCAATTAATCCAAGGGCGATGATTCCTACAAAGGATTTTCCAAGAGGAAATTTAAGTAAAAACTGAATCACATCACTGGTGTTGGAAATTTGTCCTCCCAGGCCAAAGGCGGCCATAAAAGTTAAACTCCCCAGCAGTACATATACAACACCTTTGGTAAGGAATCCGGCTGATCTTATTTTGGCAATTTTGCCCGTATCTCTATTTTTCATGTTCACTAAAAGCTAGATTGGTCTTTATTTAAATATATTCTAATATAAATTCCAGGGAACGTTCTTCTGTATAGGTTTGTTTATTCTTCTGAATAAAACCTACGTGGCCACCATATTCCGGCATTTCAAGATGAAAGTTGGGATTGGATTGTGCAATCGATATTGGAGAAGAGTTTTTAGATAGAAACCCATCATTTTTCGCATTTATAAGCAATGTTGGAAAGGATATCTTCTCTATAAACTGAAGGGAACTGTTTTTCTCATAATAATCCATTGCATTTTTATATCCGTGTGCACGGCTGGTGTAAAGGTCGTCAATAGCAAACAAACTGGTGCAGGATGCTATCTGCTGTTTTTCCAGGCAATCCGGGAAATGTACTTCGCGATGATAGAGCTGTGTTTTGAGCCTTTTCACAAATCTGTCGGAGTAGATCCTGTTTCTGGACTCTTCTAGTTTTTTAAGGGACAAATGAAGGTCGCAGGGAGTGGAAATGGCAACGGCCGCTTTTAATTCAGGTGGAAGCTGATTGCCTTCTCCAAGGTATTTCAGCATTAAATTTCCCCCAAGGCTAAATCCGTTTAAGGCGAGGTTGTTATACCTGTTTTTTGAAAGAATATGAGAAACTACCTGAACCAGATCCTCACTGGCACCTGCATTATAGGATCGGTACAATCGGTTGATCTCGCCACTACACCCCCGAAAATTAAGTGCGGCAACATCCCAGCCATTTTGATTAAAATATTCTGCCATTCCCAGCATATACGGACGCTGGGCGTTGCCTTCAAGTCCATGGAGGAGGATTAGCAGTTTTTCCGATTTTCCCGAACTGGAATAGCTCCAATCCAGATCCAAAAAATCTCCGTCTTCAAGCTCAAGCCGTTCCCTGCTTTGCGCCACCGCAGGAACTTTCCTTAAAACCGAAGCGTAGATCGTTGAAATATGGTAATTTTTGAATAGTACCGGAGGACAATATGTGCTTTTTATTATAGGCATAGGACAAATTTCGTAATTAAAACGCAGCTATTAAGATTAAAAAAAATTTAATCCTGCAAATAAGTTTAATTCTCTTATGTCCCACGAAATCAATTTTATTATGCACGCATATTAATTATTTGTAGTTTTACCAAAAATCAGACGGTATGTACATAAAAGAATTTGATATACGATGGAGTGATCTGGATGCCAATCGGCATTTGGCAAATTCAGCATACATCAATTTTATGAGTCATACCCGGATGGGATTTTTAATGGAAAATGGTTTCGGGCAAAAGGAATTGGCCATTCACAATATTGGGCCGGTGGCATTCTATGAACACATCTACTATTTTCAGGAGGTTTTTGCAGGAAAACCGGTGAAGGTGAGCCTGCAACTAAAGGGACTTTCTAATGACGGCATGTATTTTGAATTTGTCCATAATTTTTATGATTATAAAGGAGGCAATTTTGCAAGTTGTGAAATGATGGGCGGCTGGATCGATCTTAAAGCGCGAAAACTCGTTGGATTGCCTACAGAATTGTATAAAAATTTAGACAAGCTCACCCATACTGAAGATTTCAGGATGCTAACCAGGGAAGACTCCAGGAAGTTCGGAAGAAAACCTAAGGATCTTGTGGCGGATTCGCACTAGGATTGGGTTTTTTTGTAACCATATAAACTCCTGAAAAGACCAATATTGCTGCCGTGAATTTCATGACATTTAGTGAATCGGCCCCTGTAGCAATTGCAAAAATAATTGCTACCAGGGGTTGAAGATATATAAAAGCACTTAGCCCGGAAGCAGATAATTCCTTGAGCGCAAAGATATTCAGCAAATAGGCTAAGAAAGTTGTGAACACCACCACAAAACCAAATTTCCACAGCGCGTAAACCGGAATGGAAGTCCATTGAACATCTAAAAATTCTGAAATGGAGATTGGGAAATTGACAATAACTCCAATTAAAAATAACCATTTCATTAGTGTAAGAGGGTGATATTTGGAAGTTAATGGTTTTACCATGATCAAATAAACGCCATAAGAAAGCGCATTGAGGATCACAAAAAGATTCCCCAGGGGTATGTTAGGTGCGTTTACTGCAGTTTGGGTGCTAAAAAACACAAGGGCCAATGCCCCGGCCAAGCCAGTGATAATTCCGGCAGTTTTTAACCATGTGATGCGTTCATGGATCAAAAGGGCGGCCATCACCAGTACAAGGATGGGAGAAATTGTCATGATCACCGAACTGTTAATGGGGGATGTCAAACTGAGGCCTTTAAAAAACACCAACATATTGATGGCCATTCCAAAAATGGTACAACCGATAATTCTGGGCCAGTCGGCGGTTGCTATTTTTTCGTTTGGTCCCCAAAGGCCAAGCAGCCAAAACAAAATGGCAGCTCCCGTTACCCTGAGAAGTATAAAACCGAAAGGTTCAATATATAAGGGCATCAGGTCTTTTGCTATGGTATGATTTACACCATAGATCGTACTTGCGCAGGTTGCAGCCAATATGGCCAAGCCTCTTTTACTCATTCATTGATCTTTTGGCCGCCTCTATCGTTTTTTTTGCGTTGCCAATAAAAATTTTGTCGTTGTTGATGATCACCGGACGTCTCAGGAAGGTCCAATGTTCCAAAATAAAATTTTTATAGAGCTCTTCGCTTAGATCTGTATTTTTTAAATTGCGCTGCTTATACAATTGCGCCCTTTTACTGAATAAAGCTTCATAACTTCCGGATAATTTCTTCATTTCATCCAGTTGTGCCCTGGTTATTTGCTCAGGTTTAATATCCTGAAGAATAAAAGTAGCAGGAGCATCCACTTCTTTTAGGATCCTTTTACAGGTAGTGCAGGTGGAAAGGTGGTAAATTTTCTTCATTACTTGAATTTTTTCAAAGCAGAATTTTTGAAGCTCAAACACAGGAGGTGAAACAGGTTAGATGTGTTATAGAATTTTTATAAACTCCTCGACATCCATTATCGGAATTTCCAATTGAATACCGCCTTCAGCATAGGAAGCAACTTCATAGGCGTTGTATATTAAAATGATCTTATTTTTTGAAAATCCAATGTTTTGTGGCAACTGAAAGCTGTCATTGTCAAAAAATAAACCGGTGCTGTTTATGGATTGATCTTTGGGAATTTCATTTTTCTGTCTGAAAAGATTTTCGGCATAACTTTTAAATTCATCACTAAACAGATCCCTGGGTAAAAGTTGCTCGCCAGTTTTGGGATTAAAATTCAAATAACTCACGCTTGAATACCCATGGGCCCCTCCGGTAAACAAGGCGAGGTCAACTTCAATGGAGATTAAATCGGAAGATCTGTGGGAAATTTTGCCTTCCACCGATGCTTCCCAGGGAATATTATATTCAGGAAATTCCCTGGAAGAGGTTTCATAATCTTCAATAAATTTTTCTGATAAAGCGTCCAGGTCGATAAATTTATTCTCTTCCTGGTAATCTATTAATTTAATAATATGATTGGAAATCTTTTGATTGATCTTTTTGCTTCGGGTTTCAGCACCTATAGCCCAGGGAATTTCAATACTTATAAAAGTACAGTTTTCCTCTTCGGGAATGCAATTTTCTTCGGAGACCTGCTCAATGGACAGGACCTCAAAATCCATTTCTTGTTCCTCTTTTTTACATCCCACCAGCAGCACAATGATTATAAAGGGTAAAATCAGTTTTTTCACAATAGTAATACAGTGTTAAATTAGGGATAAAGGTACACGCTATTTTGTCAATCCCCAATACGAGTAATACATTTGCCCATCATTATTTTTTAAAAAGGCCCGGAAGGGGAATTTATTTAAAAAAAAGCGGTCATACCTTTGATATTAAGGGATTTAAATCTTGACTCATTAAACATAAACCTATGAAATTCAATACAAAAACTATACACGGAGGACAGCAAAATGTGGATCCTGCATATGGAGCCTTGATGCCACCGATTTATCAAACCAGTACTTACAGGCAAACCACTCCGGGGGGGCATAAAGGCTATGAATATTCCCGAAGTGCAAACCCAACCAGGACAGCCCTGGAAAATGCATTGGCCAGTATTGAAAACGGCAAATTCGGACTTGCCTTTGGATCTGGTCTTGCCGCTATTGATGCTGTGCTGAAACTGTTCAAGCCCGGGGATGAAATTATTTCTACCAATGATCTCTATGGAGGTTCCTATCGGCTTTTTACCAAAATTTTTGAAGGTTTAGGGATTAAATTCCATTTTATTGGAATGCAGGATGCTGAAAAAATAGAGAGGCATATCAATAAAAACACAAAACTTATTTGGGTCGAAACCCCTACAAATCCAACGATGAAAATTATAGATATTGAAGCGGTATCTAGAATAGCCAAAAAACATGCCGTGTTGCTCGCGGTAGATAATACCTTTGCAACGGCCTATTTGCAACGACCCTTGGATTTGGGTGCCGATATTGTCATGCACAGTGCCACCAAATACCTTGGCGGTCACAGTGATGTGGTGATGGGGTCCATTGTAGTGGATAACCAGGCTCTGGCAGATAAGCTATACTTTATACAAAATGCGAGTGGTGCTATTGCAGGGCCAATGGACAGTTTTCTTGTATTGCGAGGAATCAAAACCTTGCATATACGGATGCAGCGCCATTGTGAAAACGGTGAAAAAATCGCGGAATACCTGAAATCACACCCTAAAGTGGATAAAGTGTATTGGCCGGGTTTTGAGGATCACCCAAATCACGCTATTGCCAAAAGGCAAATGACAGGTTTTGGAGGAATGATCTCTTTTACTACAACCGAAGGAACCAAAAAAAGCGCTGTTTCTGTTTTAGAAAAACTAAAGGTGTTTACCCTTGCAGAATCCCTGGGTGGGGTGGAATCCCTTGCAGGCCATCCCGCAAGTATGACCCACGCATCCATTCCCAAGCAGGAGCGGGAAAAAACCGGGGTGGTAGATTCCTTGATTCGGTTGAGTGTTGGAATCGAAGATGAGGAAGATCTAATTGAAGACTTAAAACAAGCTTTGCTTTAAATGATCAAATCCCAAAAAAAGTAAGCTCCAGCAGCCAGGCTGAAGCTTACTTTTTTTTGAATGATTCACCTTAATAATTCAGGTAATAGATATAACCTACATTCATCCAAAAAACCCAGTCGTTCGACTTGTTTTGGGGGTATATTATTTTATCGATATTTAATCCGTCTATCCAATCGGTATCATAATATTGCCAGCGTGCTTCCAATGCCAGATCGCTGGAAGGACCCAGCTTGTAGCGGGTCCCAATACTGGCTGCAATTGCCAGGGCAGAGCCGTTCTCCAGGTTAATTCCACCATTAAAGGTCGGGAAAACATTCGCTGGTTCGCTCAATGGCCCCAAATCTGAATAAGCATAGGGTTGGTAATTGACAAAATGAATCCCAAGGCTCGCAAAGGGCGAAAAAAGATATGCGAAAGCGGTATAATCACGAATACTTCTGGGATAATATTCCAGATGAGTTCCAATTTCAAAGGTTTGGGTTTCCCCGTGCATAGCCTTTAACAGTTTTCCTCCAGCTGTCGGTTTTGAAGCGACAGGCCCAAAATGTTCCAGTTTGGTATAGAAATAATCTATTTCCGTACGTATTTTAAAATGATCGTTAAAATATGTGTCGGAGGTATAGCAGTTGCACTCTGCACGGTAAGCAAAATTCATATAATGTACCAGGCCAATTCCATACCCGGAGTTGTTTATGTTGTTTTCAAGCTCCCAGCGTTCACCATAATCTGTAAAAAAGGAGGTCGGGCCCGCTAGTACTCCAATTTCGTGAGAAATCCCGAGTTGGGCAAAACTGCTTACTTTTGGAAAGAGACAGAGCAATAAAATAAGTAAAACGAATTGGGATTTACCCATACACCATAAGTTAGTGGAAACAAATATATAAAAATGAAGTTAACCAATTCAGATCAAATTCAATATCAGAAAAATTCAAACTGTAAACTTTGGATTTAAAATCACGGAAATATGCTGAGAAGGAGGTGTGCTGGTTATAAAACTTTTATATTTGTAATAGAAAAAAATATTTTAATTCATGGTCAATTATTTAGTACTGTAATATGAAACAAAACGTAAAGGATTTTTTGGACGAGGTATCAAAACGAAACCAGAATGAACCAGAATTCATGCAAGCCGTACACGAGGTAGCCGAGACGATAATCCCGTTTATTGAGAAGAATAAAAAATATCAGAATGCCATGATATTAGAGCGAATGGTAGAACCTGAGAGGACGATCATATTCAGGGTGCCGTGGATAGATGATAAGGGGGAAACCCAAATTAACCGTGGGTTTAGAATTCAAATGAATTCTGCAATTGGGCCTTATAAAGGTGGTTTGCGATTTCACCCGAGTGTGAATTTAAGTGTTTTAAAATTTCTTGCATTTGAACAAGTCTTAAAAAACAGTTTGACAACTTTGCCAATGGGAGGCGGAAAAGGAGGATCTGATTTTGATCCTAAAGGAAAATCGGATAATGAGGTGATGCGTTTTTGCCAGAGTTTCATGACGGAATTGCAACGTTATATTGGCGCCGATACCGATGTGCCTGCAGGGGATATTGGGGTTGGTGGTCGTGAGATCGGGTTTTTATTTGGACAATACAAGCGCCTTAGAAATGAATTTACCGGGGTTTTAACCGGGAAAGGACTTTCCTATGGAGGGTCATTAATGCGTCCTGAGGCCACAGGCTATGGGAACGTGTATTTTGCTCAAAATATGTTGGAACTTAAAGGGGATAGCCTCAAGGGTAGGACCGTTGTGGTTTCCGGCTCAGGAAATGTAGCGCAATATGCTGTTGAGAAGGCAACCCAAATGGGTGCCAAAGTAATTACCATGTCAGATTCTGATGGTTATATTCTTGATGAAGCAGGAATTGACCAAGAAAAACTGGCATTTGTAATGGAACTTAAAAATGAAAAACGCGGAAGGATCAGCGAATATGCAAAAAAATATCCTTCGGCCAAATTTTTTGGAGGAATAACCCCTTGGGCAACCAAGTGTGATATTGCCATGCCCTGTGCCACTCAAAATGAGCTTCAAGAGGAAGATGCCAAAGTGCTGATAAAAAACGGGTGTATTTGTGTTTCGGAAGGTGCTAATATGCCAAGTACTCCTGAGGCGATTAAAGTATTCCAAAACTCTAAGATCCTGTTTGCTCCGGGAAAAGCATCCAATGCGGGTGGGGTTGCTACTTCAGGTCTTGAAATGTCTCAAAACTCCCTGAGGTACAGCTGGAACTCAGAAAGAGTGGATAAAATGCTGCTTGAGATTATGAAAGATATTCACGATAAATGTGTGCAATATGGCAAAGATGAAAACGGAGATGTAGATTACGTTAAGGGTGCGAATATTGCAGGATTTGTCAAGGTTGCAAATGCTATGCTTGCACAGGGAGTTGTATAGCTACAAAGTTTTCCCAAAGTTTTTTTGAAAGTTGGAAACTTTGGAAAAGTTTTGGAAAAAAGTTTAAAATAGTTTCCAAGCCGCTCTGTGAGCGGCTTTTTTTATTAATTTCGGGTAAAATTTTCTTTATGCTAATCCATACCACCGCCATTGTCATAAGTGCTATAAAATATTCCGAAGCAGATTTGATTGTGAAATGTTATACCCAAACATCCGGGCTAAAATCGTATATGTTGCGAGGAATATTAAAATCGAAGCGGGGAAAATTCAAGGCCTCACTTTTTCAGCCACTGACCCAATTGGAACTGGAGGCGAAACACAAAGATAAAGGTGGTTTGGAATATTTGCAGGAGGCAAAAATTTTAATTCCTTATAAAACCCTGCATACCCAGGTGGTGAAATCGGCCATGGTGTTGTTTATTTCTGAAATATTACGAAATGCCATTCAGGAAGAAGAGCAAAATGAAAGTTTGTACGAGTACTTGGAAACCTCCCTGAACTGGCTGGATAACAATCAGAATATTGCAAATTTCCACCTGTTGTTTTTGGTGAAGCTCACCAGGTACCTGGGGTTTTATCCCGATGATGAAAATATGGAATTCACTTATTTTAATTTGCTGGATGGTATTTTTTGCGATTCAAAGCTCAATGATTACTGCATAGATGGGGCAAACTTTATCCTTTTAAAGCAATTGTTGGGCACAAATTTTGATGAATTGAATTTGTTAAAATTAAATCAAATCCATCGATCGAATTTTCTGGGTATGTTGCTTGATTATTACCAGTTGCATATAGATGCATTTAAAAAACCCAAATCGCTTTCGGTACTCAATGAAATTTTCAATTAATGCGATCTATTTTTTTAATTGCTTGCTTCTTTCTTTTATTCGGTAGTATTCAATCCCAGGAAATCACTGTTATATCAAGGGAGTTGGGTACGCCTCTTTTGAATGTGACAATTTTCAATGAAAACAAATCGAAAAGTGTGCTGACAAATTTTGACGGCAAGGCCGAGATTTCAAAATTTGGGAGGCACGAAATTCTTGTTTTTAAACACCTTTCCCATTATTTATACAAAACAACCAGGGCTGAGATCCAGGCAAAGAATAACAGGGTTTATTTAACCCAGGATGAAAATGTGCTTGGGGCAGTAGTGCTTTCCGTCTCCAAATTTGCACAAAATAAACAGGATATTCCCCAACAAATTGCGAGTATTTCTTTGGAAAAAATTCGGTTTTCCAATGCTCAAACCGCGGCCGATTTACTGGAGAGTTCCGGGCAGGTGTTTGTTCAGAAAAGCCAATTGGGCGGCGGAAGCCCGATGATCCGGGGTTTTTCTACCAACCGACTTTTAATAACAGTGGATGGGGTAAGGATGAATACCGCGATTTTTAGAAGCGGCAATATTCAAAATGTCATTTCAATCGACCCTTTTTCAGTGGAAGGAGCGGAGGTAATTCTCGGGCCAGGATCAGTCGTTTACGGGAGTGACGCTATAGGGGGGGTAATGAATTTCTATACATTAAAACCCCGGTTTTCCATGAAAGGGGAAACCAGCTTTTCAGGAAATGCCACCATGAGATATGCTACTGCAAACAATGAAAAAACCTTTCACGCCGATTTTAATGCAGGCCGCCGGAATTGGTCGTTTTTAAGCAGTATCACCTATTCAGATTTTGAAGATTTAAAGATGGGAAGCCATGGTCCCAAGGAATATCTGAGGGAGGAAACGGCGGCAAGAAGAAATGGGGAAGATGTGATGGTTGCCAATTCCCAACCAAAGGTCCAGGTCCCGTCAGCTTACGATCAAATAAGCCTGCTTCAAAAAATCGTCTATATGGCAGATGATAACTGGGTTTTTAACCTGGGGATTTATTATTCCACAACTTCGGACCTTCCGCGGTATGACAGGCTGTACCAAAAAAAAGAGGGGCAATTTCGCTCTGCAGAGTGGTATTACGGCCCGCAAACCTGGTTTTCAGGAAATTTCAAGGTTGACAAGAAAGGAAATGGGAAAATTTATGATAAGGCACAATTTACCGGAGCCTATCAATATTTTGAAGAAAGCAGGAAAAACAGGGATTTTGGGAAAGAGCTTCTGTATAATTCCGAAGAAAACGTAGATGCCTATTCCGTAAATCTAGATTTTGAAAAGGATTTTGAGAAAGATAAATTTTTTTACGGCTTGGAATATGTGTTAAATAATGTGTTTTCCAAGGCAAAGCAAACCGATGTCCTCAGCAATTCTTCAGTTCCCGATCACTCCAGATATCCAGATGGTTCTTCCTGGCACTCCTTGGCAGCTTATTCAAGTTTCCAGTGGTGCATTAATCCGGATCTTGTCCTGCAAACCGGAGCTCGCTATAACCATATTTTACTTAAAGCTGATTTTGATGATACAATTTTCGAGTTTCCATTCGAAAATGCCGATCTAAGTACTGGCGCATTAACCGGAAGCGCTGGTTTAAGCTGGAAGGCGGTGGAATCAATCGTCTGGAAACTCAACCTATCCACCGCTTTCCGGGCGCCAAATATAGACGATGTCGGAAAAATATTTGATTCTGAGCCGGGCTCGGTAGTGGTTCCCAATCCAGATTTAAAACCTGAATATGCCTATAACGCTGAGGCAGGAGTGAATTGGAAAATTTGGGAAGCGGTCAGGGTCGATTTGACGAGTTTTTATACCCATCTGGACAATGCCCTGGTGCGTCGGGATTTTGATATAAACGGGCTTACATTCATAGATTATCAAGGAGAGCCAAGTAAGCTGCAGGCCATACAAAATGCGGCCAATGCTTATGTTTATGGATTTGAAGGCGGAATTCAGGTAGAATTTACCGCCGAGCTCAACTTCTCCTCGCAGCTAACAATTACCAAAGGAAAAGAAGAACAGGAGGATGGCAGCGATGCGGCTTTAAGGCACGCGGCACCCTTATTTGGAAATGCGCATTTGGTTTGGAAAGGAAATAAACTTACCATAGATCTGTTTGGAGCGTATAACGGGCAATTCGATTTTGAGGATTTAGCGCCCTCAGAACAGGGAAAAGATTATTTATATGCGATAGATCCAAACGGAAATCCATATTCCCCTTCCTGGTTCACCATCAATTTAAGGGGTAAATACCAGATCAGCGATACCTGGCAGGCGACAGCTTCCCTTGAAAACATCACCGACCAGCGATATCGCACCTATTCTTCGGGAATTTCCGCCGCCGGCAGGAATTTGATTTTGGCGGTTAATTACAGTTTTTAGATTAGCTGTTCAAATTTTACAGCAAACCTCATAGTCTTGAAGAACCGGTAGGTTTAAGTTGGGCTTTTTTACTTTTTCCACTTATAAAACCTTCTCTTTTCTCAAAAATGATTATTTTCGCACCTCATAAGAAATTTTGATAAAATGAGCACAAAGTTCCCTGAATATAAAGGACTTGACTTGCCAAAAGTAGCAGAGGAAATCTTAGCCTATTGGGAAGAGAATGATATTTTTGAAAAGAGCATAACAGCAAGGGAAGGAACCGAGCCATTTGTGTTTTTTGAAGGCCCTCCCTCGGCAAACGGTTTGCCGGGAATTCACCATGTGATGGCGCGCACAATAAAAGATCTGTTTTGCAGGTATAAAACCCAAAAGGGTTTTCAGGTGAAACGCAAAGCTGGCTGGGATACTCATGGGCTTCCGATAGAACTTGGAGTTGAAAAAGAGCTCGGGATCACCAAGGAGGATATAGGTAAAAAAATAAGTGTTGAAGCGTATAATCAGGCGTGTAAAAATGCGGTGATGCGCTATACCGGTGTTTGGAACGAGCTTACCGAAAAAATGGGCTACTGGGTGGATATGGAAGATCCATACATCACCTATAAGTCCAAATACATGGAAACCGTATGGTGGCTGCTTTCCGAAATTTATAAAAAAGGCCTCATCTATAAGGGATATACAATTCAGCCGTACTCGCCAAAAGCGGGAACAGGATTGAGCTCTCATGAATTAAATCAACCCGGGACCTATCAGGATGTCACCGATACCTCAGTTACGGCAATGTTTCGTGTTTTAGGCTCCCCCTCCGTTGAGGGAGGCCCAGAGGAGATCATTTCTCCCCTTTCAGAGGAATTGGCCGGGGCTTTTTTAATCGCCTGGACAACCACCCCATGGACTTTGCCTTCAAATACGGCACTGACAGTTGGTCCAAAAATTGAATATGTGCTGGCCTCAACCTATAACCTTTACACCTTTGAGCCAATAAAGGTTATTTTAGCCAAAAGCCTGGTTGCCAAGCAGTTTGACAAAAAATTCAGGAAGGTTGAAAATGAAGCGGGTTTAACCGGCTTTAAGGAAGGCGAAAAAATCCCTTATTTTATTGAAAATTCCTTCCTGGGTAAAGATTTGGTGGAATTGCGTTATGAGCAGTTAATGCCTTTTGCGCTTCCCTATCAAAATCCGGAAAATGCCTTCCGTGTAATTGCAGGGGATTTTGTAACCACCGAGGATGGAACCGGAATAGTTCATACAGCGCCCACCTTTGGTGCCGATGATGCTATGGTTGCAAAACAGGCTGTGCCGGAAATCCCGCCAATGCTGGTGATGGATGAAAATGACAATCTTGTGCCGCTAGTCAATCTGCAGGGAAAGTTCAGGAAAGAAATGGGCGAATATGCAGGGAAATATGTTAAAAATGAATATTATGAAGATGGCGAAGCCCCGGAAAGATCAGTTGATGTTGAGATCGCTATACAATTAAAAGAAGAAAACCGAGCTTTTAAGGTTGAAAAATACGTTCACAGCTATCCAAATTGCTGGAGGACCGATAAGCCTATTTTATATTATCCGATGGATTCCTGGTTTATAAAAGTGACCGAGGTAAAGGACCGAATGCACCAGCTTAACAAGGGAATCAACTGGAAGCCCAAAGCTACCGGAGAAGGCCGTTTTGGAAACTGGCTGGCAAATGCCAACGACTGGAACCTTTCTCGGAGCCGGTATTGGGGAATTCCGTTGCCTATCTGGAGAACCGAAGATGGGAAGGAAGAAATTATCATTGGTTCAATTCAAGAATTGAAAGCGGAAATGAAGAAGTCGGTTGAGGCCGGGCTGATGGAGAACGATATTTTTGCCGATTTTGAAATTGGGGATGTGAGTGAAGAAAACTACGAAAAAGTAGATCTTCATAAAAATGTTGTCGATATGGTTATCCTGGTTTCAGCTTCGGGAAGACCCATGAAACGCGAATCGGATTTAATAGATGTTTGGTTTGATTCCGGTTCTATGCCTTATGCACAATGGCATTATCCCTTCGAAAATAAGGAAAAGGTTGAAAATGGGGAACGGACGGCCGATTTTATCGCTGAAGGGGTGGATCAAACCCGTGGCTGGTTCTATACCTTACACGCCATTGCAACTATTATTTTTGACGATATCGCTTATAAAAATGTGATTTCCAATGGCCTGGTATTAGATAAAAACGGACAGAAAATGTCCAAACGCCTCGGCAATGCTGCAGATCCCTTTGAAACTTTGAGTGAATTTGGAGCCGATGCCACCAGATGGTATCTTATTTCAAATGCCAATCCCTGGGATAACTTGAAATTTGATCTTGAAGGAATCGCGGAGGTGAGGCGTAAATTCTTCGGGACCCTTTACAATACCTATTCTTTCTTTGTTTTATATGCAAACCTGGATAATTTTAGCTATAAGGAAGCAGATATTCCATTGGAAGAACGCCCAGAAATTGACAGGTGGGTGCTTTCGGAGTTGCATACACTTATTAGAAAAGTGGACGAATTTTATGCCGATTATGAACCTACACGTGCTACCAGGGCGATTTCCGAATTTGTGCAGGAGAATTTGAGCAACTGGTTTGTTCGCCTTAGCCGACGACGTTTCTGGAAAGGCGATTACGAGCAGGATAAAATTTCTGCCTATCAAACCCTGTACACCTGTTTGCTTAATGTGGCAAAATTAGCATCCCCGGTAGCTCCTTTCTTTATGGACCGACTTTTCAGGGATTTGAATGCCACCTCTCGCAAAGAAGCCTTTGATTCTATTCATTTAGCCGATTTTCCAGAATATATCGAAAGATTTGTGGATAAAGAACTGGAGCGCAAAATGGAAAAGGCACAAACCATTTCCTCGTTGGTGCTTTCCCTGCGTAAAAAGGAAATGATAAAAGTACGGCAGCCACTGCAACGCATCATGATCCCTGTGCTGGATGAACAGCAGCGGTCCGAAATAGAGGCGGTGGAGGATTTGATCAAATCTGAGGTGAACGTAAAGGAAATTCAATTGATTGACGATGCCTCGGGGCTCCTTATAAAACAGGTAAAACCAAATTTTAAGGTCCTGGGACCCAGATTTGGAAAGGATATGAAAGCAGTTGCGAATGTCATTGAGCTATTTACTTCGGAAGATATTGTAACTATTGAGGCTCATGGAGTAATTGAAGTTGGAATTAACGGAAAAATGATTAAATTGGTCTCTGAAGAAATGGTTATTTCCTCGCAGGACATTGAAGGCTGGTTGGTTGCAAGCAGCGGAAATATTACTGTAGCCCTGGATGTAAATATTTCTGAGGGACTAAAAAAAGAAGGAATTGCCCGGGAATTGGTCAATAGAATTCAAAATTTGAGAAAAGATTCCGGATTTGAAGTGACCGATACCATAGATGTCACAATTCAAAAAGACGGGTTTATCGAAGATGCCATTTTAGAGAATTTAAATTATATAAAAAATGAAACATTAACAATTAACCTTGAACTTGCAGAAACGGTAGCCGTTGGTACAGCCATTGAATTTGACGACGTCACCACAAAATTATTTATAAAAAAACATTAACCCTATGTCAATAGAAACCAAAGTACGTTACAGTGATGCCGAATTAGTGGAATTTAAGGAATTGATTCAGGCCAAAATTAAGAAAGCAAAAGAACAATTGGAACTTTATAAAAATGCTTATGTAAATAACGGCAATAACGGGACAGATGACACTTCCCCGACCTTTAAAGCCTTTGAGGAAGGGAGTGAAACCCTGAGCAAAGAAGCTAACTCACAAATAGCCATAAGGCAAGAAAAGTTTATCAGGGACCTTAAAAATGCGTTGATACGTATTGAAAGTAAAACCTACGGAATTTGCAGGGAAAGTGGGAAATTGATCTCCAAAGAACGCCTGAGAATAGTACCTCATGCAACTTTGACTATTGAGGCAAAAAATATGCAGAGCTAAGCATTAGGTTTTTTAATTAAATAGAACGCTCCACTGTGATTTATCATGATGGAGCATTTTTGTATAGATTCTACACATGAATTTTTTTGTTTCTATTCTTATGAGTTTTGTTTTTGTCGTGCCCGTCTATATTTATACAGATGAGGTTTTTAAGATCACGCTCATAACCTCAGAAACAGATCAAATTATGCTGAGTTCTCACAGCGAAGGGGAATATTTTAATGATATTTCCCTGGAGACGGAAATGCTTCAGAATAAAATGATCCTCACTTCAAAATTTAGAAAAATTTTAAAAGGCAGATATGATAAACTGAGCGCCCACAAGGTGTTTTCAATGGAAATCACCCTGGGATCCCTGAAAACCTACAGGTATATGTGAGATCGAATACGGCTTCGGTAACCGGAAAAGGAACTTTTAAGAATTTGCAAATTGAATTGATGTCTGGGTTTTGCAGGCTTGAATATTTGGAATCAGATTGCGTGATCAACACTTATAATGGTTCAATTTGGGTTGCCGCCCGCAATTCAAAAATCTCCGCAAACTCCCGAAATGGCAAGGTAGATTTGCGGGCTCCGGCCGACGGAAAGTACCAGGTTAGTCTCACCTCAATCAATGGAAATATAGTGTGCCGGAAAACTAAATAATAGTAGTATTTTTGAGCCGTTTTTAATACCCCAAATTCAATGTCCTTAAAAAAAGCAAGTTTCATTATAATATTGATTTTATTAATAGATCAAATTTCAAAAATTTATATTAAAACAAATTTTATTCTTGGAGAAGAAATAAGAGTTTTTGACTGGTTTCGGATATTGTTTGTCGAGAACGAAGGCATGGCCTGGGGCGCAAAAATTCCCGGAGAATACGGAAAACTTCTTTTGACATTGTTCCGTTTGGGAGCTATTGTAGGAATAGGCTACTGGTTGTGGGATTCCGTGGGTAGCAAAGGTTCACGGGTCTTGATTGTTGCGATCTCCTTTATTTTTGCCGGAGCCCTGGGAAATATTATTGACTCTGTTTTCTACGGAGTCATTTTTGAACATAGTTATGGGCAGGTTGCGGCTTTTTTGCCTGAGGACGGGGGTTATGGCACTTTATTTCACGGGAAGGTAGTGGATATGCTTTATTTCCCATTATTTGAAGGGATGCTTCCAAAATGGATCCCAATATGGGGAGGTGAGTATTTTTCCTTTTTCGATCCGGTATTCAATATTGCCGATACAGCAATAAGCACAGGGGTAACCCTACTTTTGTTATTCAATAAAAGAGCTTTCCCGAAAAACGAATCCGATTCTAAAACTGAAATTTAAACAACCGTTTTTTCAAATTTCTTCAATACGATAGCTTGATCAAATAATCGTAACCAGGTTGATGGATTTTGCCCGCTCCACAGATTTTCAAACCCAATCATAAAATCATTCCTATAGTCGTGGTGCAGGATATTCTAAAATACTGTTTAACTGAAGTTCGTGAGGCTTTAATGTTTAAAAGGATTATTATTCAAATTCATAGGTTTTCTGTGGAGTTACACAATAATCCAGGGGAACATCACTAATTAAAATTTCGGGAATCTTATCTTCAGCCTCAAAAAGTGAAAGTCCTATTTTAATCACATCTTTATTACAGCCGGCAAGGAAGATGTCGTAAAAGCCTTTTCCGTAACCTACCCGGTGCCCTGAATAGTCAAACGCGAGCAATGGGACGAATACCACATCAATTTTTAAGGCCGGGATCTCAATTCCATCTAAGGGCTCCGGAATACCCCATGTATTTTTTTTGATCACAGTGGAATCTGTAAGCAAATAATTGCTCAGGGTACCGGTGGTAAAATCGGCTTTTGAGAGCACGATATTTTTATCCTTTCCCTGAAGTATATGAAGGATTGGGTCAGTATCGATTTCTTTTTTTTCTGAAATTGTCAGAAAAAGATGGTAGAAATTATATTCCCAAATAGGTAGTTTTAATAAATTATTTGCGATTTCAATGCTTTTTGTTTCAATTTCTTCTGTAGAAATTCCGGTTCGCAATACCTGATATTTATTCCTGAGCCTGTTCTTCATTTATGGGAATTGGAGCGATTGAAAGATGAAATATAGCATCCCCCTGATATACGATAGGAGATTCATTTACATTGATAATATGGCCGGAATGAGAAGCGGTTACTTTATGCCGGAATTTTCCATAAGGATCGGTAATTGTAGCTAAGTATTCTCCTTTTTCAACGTGTTTCCCGCAGGTAATTTTTATGTGAAGAAGTCCGCTATATTTAGCCCGCATCCAGGTACTGTTTTCAATAATTATACTTTTTACAGTAATTTCGGGAAGTAAGAATCTTGGTTTTAACATTCCCAGATGACTTAAAATGCGCATCGCACCATCTACCCCGTATTTGGCGATTTCCTTATTGCTGTCCATGGATTTTCCTCCTTCAAAAAGCAAGACCATTTTTCCTAACTTGTTACAGGTTTCTCGGTAAGATTTGGATATGGTTTTGGAATAAATGGTGAACGGAGCGTTAAATATTTCGGCAAATTTCAGGCTTTTTTGATCTCCTTTTACTACCCGAAGTTGGGCCACGTTAAATCGGCTGGCGCCTCCGGTATGATAATCTAAACAGAAATCGGCTACTGGTAAAATTTTATTGACAAACTGGAAGGCAAACCTGCTGGCCAGGGAGCCGTTTTTTGTGCCTGGAAATACCCTGTTTAAATCCCTTCCGTCAGGAAATGCGCGCGCGAGGTTTAAAAAACCAAACACGTTTACTATGGGAATACAAATTATAGTTCCCCTTACCGGCTTATTGATGTTCTTTGATATAATCTGGCGTACAATTTCCACCCCGTTAAGTTCATCCCCGTGAATCCCCGCGGTAATCAGCACCACAGGCCCAGGTTTTAACGATCGTTCAATAATTACGGGAACCTCTACAGAGGTAGTGGTATATAATTTGGCCATATTCAAATTGATCATGGCGCCTTGCCCGGGCATTATTTTTTTTCCTAAAATTTCAAGAACATTGTTCTTATCTATATGAGCCATAGGTTAAACATTTCTTTCAATATACCGGATTATTGTTTTAGCGATATCTTTTCCCGTAGCCCGTTCTATTCCTTCGAGTCCTGGAGAGGAGTTGACCTCTAAGATAAGCGGTCCACGGGAACTTTGCAGCAAATCTACTCCAGCTACACCCAATCCCATGACTTTGGCAGCTTTTATAGCAGCATTTTCTTCCTCATCGGTTAGTTCAATAATGCTTGCGGTCCCCCCTCGGTGAAGGTTGGATCTAAACTCTCCTTCTTTTCCCTGGCGCTTCATGGCTCCCACTACGTGACCATCTACCACTAAAACACGTATATCGGCTCCCCCTGCCTCTTTGATGAATTCCTGGATGATTACCCTGGCTTGCAGGCCGTTAAATGCTTCTATAACCGATTCTGCAGCATTTTTAGTCTCAGCCAAAACGACACCTAAACCCTGAGTTCCTTCCAATAATTTTATGATTAAGGGCGCCCCTCCTACGTGATCTATAACCTCGCCTACATTCTTGGAATAATTGGTAAAAACGGTTTTAGGCAAGCCCAGGCGAGCCCTTGACAGGATCTGTAAACTCCTTAATTTATCCCTGCTGCGCACCAGGGACTGAGATTCAGTAGTGGTAAAAACTCCCATCATTTCAAATTGACGCACTACAGCAGTCCCAAAAAAGGTGACCGAAGCTCCAATTCTAGGTATTACAGCATCAGTACCTTCAAGCATCTTCCCCTTATAAAAAATTGAAGGGTGCTTTTTTTCAATGATTAAATTGCATTTTAAAGGATCGATAACCTCTATATGATGGTCTCTTTTTCTTGCAGCTTCTATCAGACGTTGGGTTGAATAAAGGTTGCTATTTCTGGAAATTATTTTTATGTTCATTTGTTTTCAAATTATATGAAAGGTCTATTAACTCAGGGTCGACTATAAATTTTTTGGTAAGGAATTTTCTTCCTATCAAAACCGGGAACCGCATTTCCTGCCGTGCCGACAAAGAAAGCGAAATTTTAAAAACTTTATTAAAAATTATTATGGTAGATTGTACCTGGTAGCGCTTTTGAATAATTCCATTACTGCTTTTTACAAACACAATATCATAATTTTTAAAAATAAACTCCTTTCCATTGTAAAGTGGGTGTTCCTCATCTAAAAAGGTACAGTAAAGTAGATCCTCTTTTTCTATGATGTTATCACAGTGGATAGAGGAAGTATAGGCTCCTGTATCTATTTTGATCGAGATGTTTTCTAAATCTAATAAAGGGAAGTCTGCCTTTTCAAAACGGCCAATTACTTTTTTTTCCATGTGCGCAAGATAATAAAATGATTAATTCCTGTTCCTCATAAAAAACTAAATTATCAACACCTTGGATGACATCAAATTATTTCTTCCCAATATTTTAGCACAATTTAATAAATAAAAAATACCTCAGTGCTCCGGAGATTACTCTCTTCTAGAAAGATTGTTAACTTTATAAATTCATTAAATTTTAACATTAACAATCAGGTCTTAATTTACTGCTCTGGAGAATATGTAATATCTTTGATGTAATGGAAATACCCGAAATAAAAGTACAAGTACAAACCCTGCCTGAGAGTCCCGGAGTTTATCAATATTACGATAAGAACGGCAGGATTTTATATGTAGGGAAGGCCAAAAATCTTAAAAAAAGGGTCACTTCATATTTTAACAAAAAGCACGACAGTAACCGGATCGAGGTAATGGTGAAAAAGATATGCGAGATTAGGCATATCGTGGTGGCCACGGAAACCGATGCGTTGCTGCTTGAAAACAACCTTATTAAAAAATATCAGCCGCGGTTTAATGTCATGTTGAAGGATGACAAGACTTATCCCTGGATCTGCATAAAAAATGAACGTTTTCCCAGGGTTTTTCCAACACGCAGATTGATAAAAGATGGCAGCGAATATTACGGGCCGTACACAAATTTTAAAACCGTGAATACTCTTTTGGAACTGATCAAGGGTTTGTACCAGCTCAGGACCTGTAACTACGATCTTTCTGTGGATAAAATAAAAAAAGATAAGTATAAGGTATGTCTTGAGTATCATTTAGCAAACTGT
>JBGSWA010000073.1:0-2347 GCA_041752645.1 Gillisia sp.
AGGGCGGCAGCATTTTCTGCCAATTGCACATTCAGGGTTGCTTGGCCCTGGTACACTATTTCCTGAGTGGTAAATCCCACAAAGGAAAACACAATAACGTTTTCGCTTTCAAGACCAGAAAGGCTGTAATTTCCGTCAAAATCGGAGGTTGTACCGGTGGTAGTTCCTTTAATAAAAACATTCACACCGGGAACCGGGAGCCCTGTAGCACTTTCGCTGATGGTCCCGCTTAGGGTTTGTTGGGCAAAAAAGCTCATCGGTATCATTAATATTGACAGCAACAGGCCTTTAAATAATTTTTTCATAAATTTTTAAATTAGTTTAATTAATAAATCAATTTATATTCTCACTTCCAGTTGTTAAAGGTATGTAAATTTAATGTTAAAATCCTGTGAACCTCCGCCACTACTACTACTACAACGTTATCGTGTTGAAAACTTTCTAATTTTCACCGTTAAACCTATTTTTCGTAATTTTACTGGATAAGGAATTCGTGTAGCCTAAAAACGAAAAATAAAATGAGAAGGAAACTTACGTTAAAACAAATTGCAAGAGAATTAGATGTTTCAATTTCTACAGTTTCCAAGGCGTTGCGGGACAGTATTGAAATAAGTGAGGATACGCGTCAAAAGATCAAGGCCTTCGCAAAACTTTACAATTACAAGCCCAATAATATAGCCCTGAGCTTAAAGAACAGAAAAAGTAAAACCATCGGGGTGATTATTCCCGAAATTGTCCACCATTTCTTTACCACGGTGATCAGCGGAATTGAGCAGGTTGCCAATGAGCAGGGGTATCATGTGATTATTTGCATGTCCAATAATTCCTTTGATAAAGAGGTCATCAATATGGAATTGTTGGCCAATGGCAGCATTGATGGGTTTATAATATCGGTTGCCAAGGAAACCCAACAAAAAAAGGATTATCACCACCTGACCGAGGTAATAAACCAGGGCATGCCCCTGGTGATGTTTGACAGGGTGATCGAGGAGATTAACTGCGACAAGGTGATTATAGACGATGTACTGGGCGCAAAAAAAGCGGTACAGCGCCTGATAGACCTCGGCTGTAAAAAAATTGCCATCATCTCTACGGTCGATTATATAAGTGTGGGAAAACTCAGGACCCAGGGCTATATTCAGGCTTTGGAGGAAAATGGGATAGCCCTCGATCAAAACCTCATTCTCAGGGTAGAAGATTTCGAGAAAAGCGAGGAAGAGATCCGGAGTTTTCTGGCAGAGAAAGAAATCGACGGATTATTTGCGGTAAATGAACATTTTGCCATTTATGCCATTAAGGCCTTTGCTGAGCGGGGACTGAAAATCCCTGAAGATGTTTCCGTTATAGGGTTCACCAACGGGGAAATATCCAAACTCTCCAACCCGAGCTTAACTACGGTTAGCCAGCACGGGGCCGAAATGGGTGCCCGCGCAGCCAGCCTTTTGATTAAAAAACTGGAGAGCACCCAGGAGCAGGAGGAAGCCTTCCAGACCATCATCATTGAAACAGGCCTTATCGAGAGAAATTCAACAAAAAACTGATTTTTTTTCAGAACTTTTAAAAATATATATATCTTTACCAAAGTTAAAACCCAGTCAAAACTTATATTTTCACTTCCGTAAATATGTTTTGACAAGTCCTAAATGCTTGTCGTAGCAGTAAATTATACATACGATATGCAAAAACGCAACCTTAGTTTTTGGGAAATCTGGAACCTGAGTTTCGGTTTCCTCGGCATTCAAATGGGTTTTGCCCTTCAAAATGCCAATGCCAGCAGAATATTGCAAATTTTTGGGGCAGATGTCCATGAACTTTCCTGGTTTTGGGTAGTAGCACCTTTAACGGGGTTAATAGTGCAACCCATCATTGGGTATTACAGCGATAGAACCTGGACGAAACTTGGACGACGACGACCTTACTTTTTAACAGGTGCATTATTGGCTTCCTTGGGATTAATTTTAATGCCCAATGCCGATATGTTTACCGCCTTTTTACCTGCATTATGGGTTGGAGCCGGGATGCTAATGATCATGGATGCTTCCTTTAATGTCGCTATGGAACCCTTCAGGGCTTTGGTGGCCGATTTATTGCCTTCAGATCAAAGAACACTTGGATTCAGCGTGCAAACCATCTTAATAGGTATCGGGGCTGTAATAGGTTCCTGGCTGCCCTATGCTTTGTCAAATTGGTTCGGCATCACTAATCAGGCAGCAGAAGGCGAAGTTCCTTTAAACCTATTGCTGTCTTTTGTGGTAGGAGCTGCAGTTTTAATCATTAGTATTTTAGTTACCGTATTTACTACCAAAGAATATTCCCCTGAAGAAACGGCACAATTCAGCACCCCGGA
>JBGSWA010000074.1:0-4934 GCA_041752645.1 Gillisia sp.
TGTCGCCAGCTTCATTCAGACTGTTTTTATACATATACGGCACCTTATGGGGACTGAGATTATTGTTTCTATATGCCGGTACTAAAATGGGACCAATTTATTTAGGTCATAAAGCATTTGATATTCCTGCTATCCTTACCAACTATTTCACTTTTGTTTTCCGGCTGGATACGCCGCTGCCCTTTATGTTTTTTTGGTTGATTAATTATTTGTTTAGCAGGTCGAAAGAACATAATATAAATTCACAAAAACAATGATTCCTCCATTGCATTTTAAATCCTCCTAAATGATTCTACAACCAATCCGAAGGTTTTAAAAAAGATCAGGGAATCGCCAACACATTTTCTTTTAAGCGGTATAAGAATACTCTATAGCATGCAAAGATTGGTTCTGCTTTCAGGCGCAGGCCTACGGTCCTGCAACTCGTTATTGCTTATTAAATGAACCACTTGCTATTTCCTCTTCGCTTAAACTGTTACTTCCCGAAAATGAAATGAAGAATAGATGATATTATTACTTGTAGTGATCTGCGGAAGACGGCATACTGCTACAGCAGAAAATTGATTGCCGATACTGAAGAGAGGTGAATACTATTAAGCCCATTTAAGTATACTCAAGTACATTACCGTGGCCAGGACAAACCCATATACCAGGCACAATTTTTTTTTGAATTTTTTGCAAACTTAATTTATTAGCCACCTTATCGCCACCTTTAAGCTTGGTTATTACTTCAATATTGGGTATATACGAATCGCCGGTAAAAAGATAATCATTTACTTTAAAAGTTATGCAACCTACGTTATGGCCTGGTGTTTCTATTACCTCAAGATCAACACCTTCAAATAAATTGATTTTATCGTTTTCCTTAATGGCAACAGTTTTCCCTCCTTTAAAAACAATTGGGCTTTCATGGTAGAACGAAAGATTCATTTTGTCGGAATAAAGCCCTTCAATGGTATGTGAAGAGGCATATATTTCACAGTTGGGAAACTTGTCGATCAAATCATTGATACCATAAATATGATCGTAATGATAGTGAGTGATAAAAACCCCCTTTACAGTTTTTGTGTCGGAAATGAGTTCCATTGCTCCTTCATAATTTCCAATATCCACCAACCAAACATCACCATCCGCTTTGCTGGAGATTATGTAGGTATTAGAAGTAAAAGCCGGGTGTAAGATTTGTTGAACAATCATTTTTTAGCCCATAAAATCAAGGACATCTTTTACTGTGACAAAATTTCTAATTTGCTCACCAGTCAATTTTTTATTGAATTCTTCGTCACACAAAACAATTAGTGTCAATTTTCCCATCGAATCATACTCAGAAATATTTGACAATTGTGTATTTTCAGTCAATGTACCTCCATCAATTTCTAAGGTCTCTTCAATAAGTGTTATTTTTTCCTGATTTGTCATAATATAAATTTTTTATGTTGTATTAGTTTTAAGATGATAAGTAACCGCCATCTACTGGCAACGAAATCCCTGTAATAAATTTGGATGCAGGACTTAGTAAAAAAGCAATGGCATTGGCAACATCTTCAGCTTCCCCTAAACCTAAATATTGCCTGTTTAAAACATTATCTACTCCACCATTCATTTGTAAAAGCTTAGCATATTCAGGTGTGTTGATTTGCGAAGGTACCACTGTGTTTAACCGGATATTTTTAGGTGCCAATTCTTTGGATAAACAACGAACAGCGGCATCTACCGCAGCTTTTGAAGCTGCATAAGCAGTTACACCTGGACCACCAGCTTGCGCAGCTATTGAAGAAACTCCCACAATGCTTAAGCCACTATTAAAGTTCCCTTTTTTAGTAATACATCTAATTAATTCGATGTATGAACCAAAGTTAATATCCATTACATGCCTAACTTCTTTGATTGATAATAAAGTAAGCGGCCTTCTGGACCTGATGCCCACACAATTAACAAACCCATCAATTTTTCCACCTTGGTTTACTATCTCTTTTACTTTACGCTCAATTTCTTCCAAATTTGAAAGATCGTAACAAAAATAATGATGCCCGGTCCCATTTAATAGTCCCAGGGTCTCAATTAATTTATCTTCATTGGTAGCCAACAGCAGTACCTTAGCTCCTAAATTACTTAACAAAATGGCAGTTTGCTGACCAATGCCAGCAGAAGCACCCGTTATTAAAATAACTTTTTCCTTAAATGATATTAGCTGTTGCATTTATAAAGAATATCCACCATCGTGTAGTAGTGAAATACCTGTAATGGTTTTTGTTGCATCACTTAATAAAAAGCCCACAGTATTGGCAATTTCTATCGGTTCTATCACGCCCAGCAACTGCCTGGCAAAGTCTTCGTTTTTATTTAGTTCCATATTATCCTGAATAAAATCAAGCTTCATATCTGATGTAACCCAACCCTTAAGGATTGAATTTACCCTGATTTTTTTCTCACTTAATTCAGCGGCCATTCCCCTTACCGAAGCATCCAATGCCGCTTTTGAGGCAGAGTACGAAACTTTTGATTTAAGCCCTTTAATACTACTTACCGATGAAATTACAACAATGCTTCCTCCATTATTAAATGAACCTTTTTTTGTTAAACATCTTACTACTTCAATAAATGAATATAAATTAGCATTCATCATATCATGTAAGAAGTTGTTTTTTGTTAATTGCAATGGCCTAACTCCTCCTTTCCCTGCACAGAATACCATTCCATCAAAAGCGCCAAAACTGGCCGCTATTTGCTTCATCCCGCTTTCAATTTCCTGATTATTATAAATATCAATACAGTTGAAATTTAACCTGGGATTATGGCATTTATCTGCTATGGTTATTAATCTTTCTTCATTATCATCAAGCATTACCACTTCAGCTCCCAGATTCAGTAGCTGGTTTGTGATTGTTTCCCCTGTTTCCGAAGTAGCACCAACAACCAAAATCTTTTTGTTGGTTAAATCCATTGGATTCAATATCATTTTTTTAGTTGGTATTTTTTAGTTTTTCAACTAAACTCATGATTGCCTCTGTTGAGTTAAAGTTTTCGGGTTTTAGTTCAGTTACTCTGATGGCTATATCGTACTCGTCGTTTAACTCTGATATGATACTTACAATATCAAAAGAATCTAACGACCCGCCATCTATTAATTTTTTTTCATTTACAAAATCGATATCAGGCCTAATACCTGATAATATTTCTAATAATCTTTCCATTTATATTTTAAAGTTTAAGTAAAGAAGTGGTTGATTTGTTGGTATAAATAAATCCAAATTTGGTGTACAATGATTTAGCTGCAATATTATCATTAATTACCCACAACTGGTACCTTGACTGATCACCTAGGGTATTATCCTCAATATATTTTTTAACCAGGAGGTTGGCAATTCCATTACCTCTAAAGTTTAAATCTGTCACGATATGTCCTAACCAAATAATATTATTTTTCACTTCAAATTGAAGTGCTCCACAAAATTGATTGCCAAGATAAGCACAAATAATATTTTTGTTATTGATAAAAGTGAAGATTTCATTTATCGACATTAGATCACCCGTGTATTTATCCAATGCCCCTTCAAAAAGTTGTTTAACTAAATATGCTTCCTCCGTAGTTTCGGCGTACTTTAATTGAACAGATGTTTTGTTCAATTCAATTTGATTCAATTTACCGTGTATTAACGAAAAATTATCTCTGGTAAGGTGTTCTTTAAATTCATTTCTTTCCCAAAATCGTATTAAATCCAATGGTTTATTTTGAGCACCTCTATAAACAATTTCCATCGTAATGGGTTTGTCGGTTACCAGGTGTACGTTTTCATTTAAGTTATTGAGAAAAAAATACAGTTGATAAAAATTTTCTTTTTCCACCAATAAAAAAACATTAGAAGCGGTTTCATAATAAAATAGTTTTCCCGCATTAATTACTTCACGATACGTTTCCGCCAACACATAATTATTGGTTAGCGTATTCTTTAAAAAATATTTTTGAAAAAATAAATCTACATCAATGAAGCTATTTATTTTATTCAACGACATTATTTGATTTCTCCTTTTTTATACTGCTCTTTTAACAATGTCCTATCTATTTTACCATTTAAATTATAAGGTAATATTTCCAGGTGAATCAAGGTATTTGGATACATATACTTTGGTATCCTATCCTTAATTTGGTTAATGATGTATTTATTATCGGCCTCTTTACCTTGATAGACGCTTATGATTTTTTGTTTGTCATGATCGTAAAAGCAAAATGACGCCTCTATTTTTTCTAAAGAATTAATCAAAATTTCAATTTCACCCAATTCCACTCTTTGCCCCATGTGTTTAACCTGGTTGTCTTTTCTTGATAAAAACATAATTTCTCCCTGCTCATTATACCTGGCCAAATCACCGGTTCTGTAAATAGCCTCCGGATAATGAGCATTCAATGGATTTTGACAAAATGCTTCACTTGTTTTTTCAGGATTGTTATAATAACCAAGTGCTAAACAACATCCTCGTACACAAATTTCACCAATTTCACCTTCTGTTACTGGCTTATTGTCAGCATTTAGTAAAATGATTTCAGTGTTTTTAAATGCATTACCTATCGGAAGTACCTCATCATCAGCAAAAGGCTTTTCAATTTTATAGTAGGTACAAACGGATGTTATTTCAGTAGGGCCGTATAAGTTTACAAAAAGAGTATTGGGTAATAGTTTACGCCAATAATTAAGTACTTTATTGTGCATTACCTCGCCTGAAAACATCACGCTTTTTAAATATTCTGGCTTTATTTTTTCAAATCCGTTGGCATTTGCCACCAACGCAATGGCTGCTGCAGACCACAAAACTGCATTAATTTGGTGCTTATTTAAAAACTCAACTAAATTGGCTTGAAATAAAAACGCAGACTTTGGAATTAAATACATAGTTGCACCACATTTAAGTGTGCAATAAATATCTTTTATAGAGGC
>JBGSWA010000075.1:0-7348 GCA_041752645.1 Gillisia sp.
ATACCTTCTTCCAGCAAGCGGTCAGCCATATCTTGGGATAGTTTAGCATCATAAAGCATCACTGGTACAATAGCGGAGTCACCATCTATTATGTCAAATCCAGCGGATTTTATCTTTTCCTTGAAATATTTTGTATTTTCCTCTAATTTGTCCCGTAGTGAAGTGTTGCCTTTTAGCATTTCAAAAACCTTTATGGAAGCCCCAACGATTGCAGGTGCAAGTGAGTTGGAGAACAAATAGGGTCTGGACCTTTGACGAAGCAATTCTATTATCTCTTTTTTACCGGTAGTATATCCCCCCATTGCCCCACCCAGAGCCTTTCCAAGGGTTCCTGTAATAATGTCTATTCTTCCCAAGGCATTCTTTTCTTCAAGGGTTCCTATTCCTGTTTTTCCAATAAATCCTGCAGCGTGACATTCGTCAATCATAACCATCGCATTATATTTATCTGCCAGATCACAAATCCGATCCAGAGGAGCCACAATCCCATCCATGGAGAAAACACCGTCGGTTACAATTAATTTAAAGCGAACTCCTTTTTCATCGGCTGCGATAAGTTGTTTTTCCAGGTCTTCCATATTGGCATTTTCATACCTGTATCTTGCCGCTTTGGATAATCGTACTCCGTCAATTATAGAAGCGTGGTTTAGGGAATCGGAAATAATGGCATCTTCTCCCGAGAGCAAAGGTTCAAAAATTCCTCCGTTCGCATCAAAACATGCCGCATATAAAATGGTATCTTCAGTTCCGTAAAAATCGGCTATTTTGGCTTCAAGTTCTTTGTGGATATCCTGGGTACCGCAAATAAACCGCACACTAGACATTCCAAAGCCGTGAGAATCCATGGTATCTTTGGCTGCCTGTATAACATCCGGATGGGAAGAAAGCCCCAAATAGTTATTAGCACAAAAGTTAATCACTTCCTGGCCTGAGGAAATTTTAATCACTGCACCCTGCGGGGATGTGATTATCCGCTCCCTTTTATAAAGACCGTTCTCTTTAATTTCTTCTATTTCCTTTTGTAAATACTCTTTAATAGTTCCGTACATAGTTTTATATTTTTAGTAAAATTAAATCTTTTAAACAAATGACAGGTTCACTTCATCATTAATATAGACCAATATTTTGTCGCGCACCTCAAAACCCATTTGGGAAAGCACCACTGCATATTGTTCCATTTGCGCTTTATGAGCAGGTTGAACATTCCCAGTTTTGTAATCAATGATGGTCAACTTATTCTGATTGAAATTCAGCCGGTCTGGTCTTAAGATCTGACCCTTGGGACTTATTATATCCTGTTCCCTGTAAACTATATCTGAGCCCGAAAAATAGCAGGCCAACTTTGGATGGGAGATCACCTCTGAAAGGAGTTGCTCTAATTCCTGTAGATGTGATCCGGAGAGGTTTTCTGCTTTTGAAAATTTTTTTAACGCCTTCGGCAATTCTTCTGCAGTATCAATTTCCGAAAGAATAGTATGCACCAACAGGCCTTTATTGATCGCTTGCTCTTGATGAGAATCCCAAAGCGATCCAGATTTTGTCACAATTTTAACAGCCTCGCTACGGGTAGCAGAGGAGTAATAATGCTCCTGAATGATAGTTTTGGAGCCTTCTTCCCTTTTATAAGTATCCAGATTTTTCGATCCAAATTCGTATAAAAGTTCGCCATTCCATTTGTTTTTGGATTTCAGGAATCCTATTAGCAACCCTGAAACTTTATTTTCGTATTCCCGATCTGCCTTGTCTAGATCGAAATTGGAAATTATGTATAATTGTTGGGATGCTCTGGTAAAGGCCACATATAACACATTTATGCTGTCAAATTCACTTTGGTCCAGCAATTCGTTATAAGCATTGGCTTCAAGAGCACCCCAATTCAGCATTTTATCGGAAGCTTTAAAATATCCCAAAGGAATATCATTCAATCCTTCAGGCAAAGGAAGCCATAAATGATCTCTTGCAGTATCCCTAAGTTTGGTGTTAGCAAAAGGATAAATTACTACCGGAAATTCCAATCCTTTGGACTTGTGAATGGTCAAAACCTGCACGGCAAACTCGGTTTTGGGAGCTACAATACTCAATTTATCCTTTTGTTGTTCCCATTTTTCAAGAAAAGCGGGTATACCGCCAAAATTATTAATGGTATTTTCAAAGACAAAATCAAGATAGAACTGCAAGTACGCATCAGAGCTTTCAATAAGCGAAAAGCTTCTTATGATATATTCTGCTGCTTCATAAAGTGATAAAACTTGAAGTTGTCCTAAATCAAAATGGATATGATAATCCGCCATCCAATCAAAAAAATGCCTATAATCCTTCTGAAGATTATTTCTGATGATTTGATATGGATTTTCAACGCTGAGTTTTTTAACCAAATAATTTAAAATTTCCAGTTTTAAGCTGTTGTCATTTGAATTGATCGAAAATTCCAAACAAGAATTGATAAAAAGCACTTCCGGGGAATTTGAGATCAATAAAGATTCTGAAGAAACTATTGAGATCCCGTTTTTACTTAAATAATTTGCGATTGCAAAACCCTGTTTTCTTGTCCGGGTGAGAACACAAATATCGTTCTTCGACATTCCTGCGGCTTCCAGATCTATTATAATTTCCAAGATTTTTGCGGGGTGCAGTTCCATTTCCTCCAGAACATTTTTAGCATCCAAAAAAGAAATATTCACATATCCCGTAAAGGTTTTATTAGGGACTTGGCCGCTGTTCTCAAAAAGATTTTTATAGGTGGTATTTTTAAATTTTTTTGAAACAAATTCAAAAAACGAATTATTGAATTCCACAATAGTTTCTGCACTCCTGTAATTAAATGGAAGATCGAGGACCGTTTTGTTGATACTAAAAGGATTTTCCTGGTTGTAAAGGCCTATAAACTGTTCCGCCCTTCCACCGCGAAACCGATAAATTGATTGTTTGGCATCTCCTACCAGGGTAAGGCCTGCGCTTTCACTATTGGGATGTTCAGAAGACAAAGCGTAATCTATCAACGGGATTATATTTTGCCATTGCATCTCTGAGGTGTCCTGAAATTCATCAATAAAATAATTCGTGTACCGCTCTCCCAAGCGCTCATAAATAAAGGGAGCCGGCTGGTTGTTGATCTCTGCCGCAATGGTTGGGTTAAAATCGGAAATTAATATGAGAGAACGCTCCTTTTTTATGTTGTCAATTTCATTAGAAATTTCACTCAATAATGAAAGCGGAGTAATATTTTTGCTGATCTCCTTTAGATATTCCCTTCTGTAAAAGGCAGCGCGGGAAGTTTTAAAAAGAAGGGAGATCTCCCTGTGATTTAGATCCAAAAGATTCTTTTTTTCTTGCGGAACAGATTTGGCGTATAATTTAACATCATCTATATTTAATTGCCATTTGGCGCCAAAGGTAATATTGTAATTTTTTTGCCGAAGTTTATTAAAATAATCAAAAAGATACCCGCCGCTAAAGCTCTTTTTATGGAGGTCCGCTTCAGTGACAATTGTGAAAAAAGCATCTGCGAGATCAGCTATTTCTTTCTCTGTCAACTGAGTCTGTGACTTTAATTTTATCGAAAAATCTTTAAAATTCTCAAGGGTTTTTCCTTTTAATAACCTGATATATTTCTGGTGATTTTCATTGGTAAGCAAGCCGGCAAATTTGAACAGATCCCTGGCGATATCCCAATCTTTATCATCATCGGCTTTTGAAATTGTATAATCGAGCAACACCTTTGTGAGTATTTTATCTTCCCCCGCCCTGTCAATTACCCGGTCCACCGCTTCCAGTAGAACCAAACTGATGTTTAATTCGACCTCAAAATTAACCGGAATACCCAGGTCTTTTGCAAAAGTCCGGATTATTTTATGCGTAAACCGATCGATAGTAGAAATATCAAATGCCGCGTAATTATGAAGAATGCTTTTGAGGATTTCCCGGGATCTTTTTTGGATTACCACTTGAGTAAAACCTGTTTCCAAAACAAGAGTTTCCATTAAAGAATGAAAATTGGCCTGACATTCCTCAGTAGCTAATTCATTTAAATTCGCAATTACCCGGGATTTCATTTCTGCTACCGCTTTATTTGTAAAAGTGATCGCCAGAATATTTTTATAGGCATCTTTTTTCTTCGACCTGAAAAGCAGGAGTAAATACTCTTTAACCAGGGTAAAGGTTTTTCCGGAGCCTGCGGAGGCGTTGTAAACTGTGAAGGTATTTGGTTTTGTCAAGACGTTTTATTTAAGTGTTCTCATTTTCCTGTCCTGCTTTCTAGTTCTGCTATGAATAGGGTTTAAAAAAACAAACCAATAAGGCTTATATTTTTTCAAATTTTGTGGTAAAGTGTCTCATAATTGGAGCTTCCTCCGTAATTATAAAACCGGATTTTGCTTCTTCCCTGGTGTCATAAATATTTTTTAACGCCGCTGCTATAAAATCCATGTGATTGTTGGTATAGGTTCTCCGGGGTATTGCCAGGCGAACCAATTCCAGTTCTGGAAACCTGTTTTCGCGAGTTATGGGATCCCGATCCGCTAAAACAGCACCTATTTCTACACCCCGAATTCCTCCAATTATGTAGATTTCAATTGCCAAAGCCTGTGCCCTGTATTGGTCCCTTGGAATTTTGGGGACAAATTTATTGGCGTCCAAAAATATGGCATGACCGCCAAAGGGTTGTTGAACGGGAACCCCATATTCCACCAGTTTCTGACCCAAATATGCGACCTGCTCTACCCTGCTCTCTAAATAATTAAATTCGGTTGCCTCGTCCATACCTACGGACAACGCACCCATATCACGACCATTCATTCCGCCATAAGTAATAAAACCTTCAAACATAATATTAAAAACGGTTGCCTGTTTAAAAACTTCTTTATCATTTAATGCTATAAATCCGCCCATATTTACCAGGCCATCTTTTTTGGCACTCATAGTCATTCCATCTCCATAGGAAAACATTTCTTTTGCAATTTCCTTTATGGTTTTATTTTTATAACTGGGCTGACGTTTTTTTATGAAATAAGCATTTTCGGCAAAACGGGCCGCATCAAAATATAATGGAACCTGATATTTTTTGCATAAAGCGGAAACCTCTTTCGTGTTTTTCATGGAAACAGGTTGGCCACCTGCACTGTTGCAGGTAATTGTAAGAACAACGAATGGGATTTTTTCTTTTGGGTATCTTTTAAAAACAGCTTCCAATTTTTTTAAGTCGACATTTCCCTTAAATGGATGGATAACGGATGTGTCAAAGGCTTCGTCAATTGTACAATCTATTGCGGTTGCTTTTCTGAATTCAATATGACCTTTGGTAGTATCAAAATGTGAATTTCCCGGAACAATATCCCCTTCCTTTACTAGGACAGAGAACAAAACGTTTTCTGCCGCCCTTCCTTGGTGGGTTGGCAAAAAATATTCAAATCCTGTAATCTTTTTAACAGTTTCCTTTAATTTTAAAAAAGAGGAGGAGCCGGCATAACTTTCATCGCCTATCATAATTTCAGCCCATTGCTGATCGCTCATCGCTCCGGTGCCGGAGTCGGTTAACAGGTCGATAAAAACCTTGTCTGAGGTCAGATTGAACAAATTATAATCTGCTTCTTGAATCCATTTTAATCTCTGGGTTAGTGTTGAGCGTTTAATATGCTCAACCATTTTTATCCTATAAGGTTCTGCATATGGTAATTCCATAATATGATGTTTAAAAGTTTAAATAAAGAAATAAATAATGATTGTAAATCACGAAGCTAATTTAAGCTTTGTCAAGGTGGTTTTTTGACGAATTGGTCAAGAGTTTCCTTTTTGGTTTGATTTTTTATATAAAAGTGGTTTTTCCAATTTAAGCTTTAAGTATTTTATAACATAAAAATATTTTTAATAAAAGCCTTTATAGCTAAATTTGGTTTTAAGGAAATAATTAATAATTAAAAATACAGAATTATGGCTTTCGAGTTACCAAAACTAAAATACGCTTTTGATGCATTAGAACCGAATATTGATGCAAGGACAATGGAAATCCATCACGATAAGCATCATGCGGGATATACCAGTAAATTAAATGATGCTATTGCCGGAACAGATAACGAAGGCAAAACCATAGAAAATATTCTTAAGAATTTGGACAAAGCCAATAAAGCTGTTAGAAACAATGGTGGGGGGTACTATAACCACAATTTGTATTGGGAAATTATGTCTCCAAATGGAGGAGGAAAACCTGAAGGGGAATTAGCGAAAGCTATAGATGCCGCTTTTGGTTCTTTTGACGCATTCAAGGATGAGTTTTCCAAAGCAGGTGCAGGACAATTTGGTTCCGGATGGGCCTGGCTTTGTTCACATAAAGATGGAAAAGTAGAAACTTGTTCAACCCCAAATCAGGATAATCCATTGATGCCCGGCACAGGATGCGGCGGAACCCCGGTTTTGGGTATGGATGTCTGGGAACATGCATATTACCTTAATTACCAAAACAGACGACCAGATTATATCAATGCATTTTTTAATGTGATAGATTGGAAGGAAGTAGCGGCCAAATACCTTAAATCAATAGAGTAGCAGTATACTGTTAGAAAAAAAAGCTTGCGCGGGAAACCGAGGGCACTGAAAAACCACCTCTTTTGAGGTAATATTATTAAAGCGATCAAGCAAAATGTATTTTTTGACTTGGTCGCTTTTTTATTAGTGATTTTTTTAGGTGTTGATATTTTGATCAGTCGATGTATCTAAACAGTCCACATGACCCTTTTAACCTCCTTTTATGGTAACTTCTATAAGATATTGGACTTTTATATAGATAATTTAAGTATTCTCTTGAGGTTTACGGTAAAAATTGCAAGTGCCCCTTGAATCTGCATGTTATTGATGCCATAAGCTATAGCGCGATCATACCCATGAACATTTTTTAGTTCACTGTTTTTGGTCTCGATCTTATAACGGTGTTTAGATTTCTCTTTATAATATTCAGTTTCCTGAAACACGATTTGGTCTTGGTGTAAACTTGATATTATCGTTACCGTATAGCTTTTGGACTTAGCTCCCGGGGTATAACAACCCTCTCTTAAGGGACAGATCTTGCATTTCTCTATATCAAAATAATAAGTAGATGCCTGATTGCTGCCACTGTTCTTTTTCCCTTGGCGTGCTTTTCGTGGCCATATGTCCTGCTGGACACACGAACATATCGGCATCTTTGTTGTAATCAAATCTATCCTCGTCCTTTCTATAACCTTGTGCGATAGCGGGATTCAATTTTGCTACTATCTGTATGTTCTGATCATCTTTGTCCTTGAGTTTAAGATTCTCCTTACCAGAATAGGCGCCATCACCAATCACCGTATCCACCTGGATCCCATTGTCCTGACTTATT
>JBGSWA010000076.1:0-8997 GCA_041752645.1 Gillisia sp.
GATGCAGAATTGGGTGTAAATTCAGTTTATGCCATGTTTTATAAGGATGGATTGTGGTCCCGATGGATGTACTTTCGATTGGATTTAACTTCAGATGAAGGATTTAGCAATAGCCCATGGATAGAACTTGCAGACTGGACCAGATTTAATTACATCAATTATAACTTTTGGGAAGGAAATAGTGTCACATGGAGAGATTCATATAAAGCAATATTTAGAGCTAATCAGGTTTTGGCAAATGTTCCAAACATCGAATTTGAGGATCAAGCCAGAAAACAGTCGATTTTGGCCGAAGCTAAATTTTTGAGAGCACTTCACTACTATTACGCCGGACTACTTTGGGAAAATATTCCAATGGTTCTGGAGCCATCAAAACCGGATGATCTTCCAATGCAAGCCTCACAAGATGAAGTTTTTTCTCAAATAGAACAAGATCTTAACCAGGCATTTGCAGACCTGCCAATGCAATGGGATGCACAAAATGTTGGAAGACCTACAAAAGGTGCAGCTAAAGCTTTCCTTGCTAAGGTTTATATGCAACAACACAGATGGGATGAAGCAAAATCAGCACTAGATTATCTAGTAGTTGGAGAAGGTGCAAACTACAGTCTTGTTGCTAATTTTAAAGATAACTTCACCGATATAAACGAGAATAATTCAGAATCTGTATTTGAAATTCAGTATGGAGATCAACGTCGTGGAGGAACAGACGAAGGAGCAAATGCTTCTGTATCTAATACCAGAGCTCAGTTTTTTGCCCCAAGAGGAATTGGCTGGTCAGACGGTCAAGCTCGATTCTGGTTGGTGGACGCCTTTAAACAAGAAAAAACCAACGACGGAAAATTAGATCCAAGACTACAAAGCACTCTATTTTACCCTAGTCTTTTTGTAGATTTTGGAGATAAAACTTATGGAAGAGATTGGGAATGGGGACAAGATGAAGCATGGTTTAGAAAAGGAGCCAGAGATTACATGAGAAACAATGAAGATTACTACTCCGCTGTAAACGTGAGACTTATTAGATACAGTGATGTTTTACTTCGATATGCTGAAGTTTTAAATGAACTGGGTATGACTACTGAAGCATATCAATATGTGGATTTAGTTAGAGAAAGATCACATATGGCTCCATTGGCCGCAGCGCATCCTGAAATTGGAAATGATCATGATAAGTTTCTTGATCGTTTAAAAACAGAACGGGTATTAGAACTAGCGGGAGAAAGTGTTCGCTGGGAAGATCTTAAAAGATGGGGAGACCTAGACACTCAGCAAGCAGTAGATAAGATTGCAGAAAGAGATCCAGATTTTAGAAACTTTGAAGTTGGAAAGAACATAAGGTTACCTATACCACAAGTGGAAGTTGAAAATAATCCAAACCTAGCACAAAATCCTCAATATTAATAATAACTCCCTGAAGTTTTTGAATTAGCCGCTTCAGGGAGTTTTTAAACAAAAAACAATGAAAAAGACAAACATAATTTTATATCTAATAATGGCTTGTGCTATTTTCTCTTGTAAAGAAGTGAATAATGAACAGGATGAAACAGTTTCCAATTCTGATGGAAACACTTCAGAATCCCGAGAAATATGGAGTAAAGAAAAAGCCAATTCTTGGTATAGTGAACAACCATGGCTTGTTGGAGCAAATTTTAATCCAAGCACATCGATAAATCAATTAGAAATGTGGCAGGAAGAAAGTTTTGATCCTGAAACCATAGAAAAAGAACTTGGTTGGGCGGAAGGCATCGGGATGAATACCATGCGCGTATATCTACATGACCTTCTTCATAAAAATGATCCGGAAGGATTGTACATAAGAATGGATAAGTTTTTGGAAATAGCAGATAGTCACGGGATCAAACCCCTATTTGTGTTATTTGATTCTTGTTGGGATCCTTTTCCAAAAGCTGGAGAACAAAGAGATCCGAAACCACATGTACATAACTCAGGTTGGGTTCAAAGTCCGGGACAAAAAGTTCTTCAGGACACCTCTCAATATGGGCTACTTGAAAAATATGTAAAAGGAACCATTGGTAAATTTAAAAATGATCACCGCGTTCTTGGATGGGATATATGGAATGAACCAGATAACATGACTGGTCCTTCTTATGAAGATGTTGAAATTCAAAACAAAGCGGAACTGGTGATGCCATTACTAAAAAATGCATTTGCATGGGCACGATCAGTAAATCCAAGTCAACCATTAACATCTGGGGTCTGGACGGGAGATTGGAGCAATTCCGATAATATGCAACCAATGCACAAAATGCAATTAGAACAATCAGACATCATAACCTTTCATAATTATAACAAACCTGCAGATTTCGAAAAGAATATAAAAGAATTACAAAGATATGGTAAGCCTATTCTTTGTACCGAATATATGGCCAGACCAAACGGAAGTACATTTGAAGGATTTCTACCAATTGCAAAAGAATATAATGTAGGTATGTACAACTGGGGATTTGTTGACGGAAAAACACAAACCAAATATCCGTGGGATAGCTGGACAAAAACCTACACTGCAGAGCCAGAAGTATGGTTTCATGAAATTTTTAGAAAGAATGGTGAACCATACAAAAAAGAAGAAACTCAGTTAATATTCCAATTGACTTCTGAAGTGAATAATCAATAATCCGTGATATCAAGTTAAATAACAGAATGTAGAATTCCTATTCATGAAAAAACATTTCTTTGTAATATTAGTGCTATTTGGATTTACTCCAGTTTTTGCTCAGCAACCGGATCCGCCAGGACAAGTGAATGCTGGTGAAAAACCTAAAAATGAAGCTTATCTATTTGCACATATGACGCATGAGGATTATGGAAGATTGTATTATTCTATTTCCAAAGATGGTCTGCACTGGCAGAATTTAAATGATGGGAATAGGGTGTTTGAAGATTATCAGGGCCATCCGGATATTGTAAAAGGACCAGAAGGGAATTACTTTATCGTCGGAAATACTAGCGACTCTTCTCCAGATATCAATATTTGGATTTCTGAAGATTTGATTTCTTGGAAAAAGCATTCCGTATACACTCCAAATCTAAAGGCTACACCTAGCTATAACAATGCTTTGCAACGAATTGGTGCACCAAAACTTTTTTATGATGAAGCCTCGTCTCAATTTATTATGACATGGCATACTCCACATGAAGAAGGATCTAAAGAAGACCCTGAAAGATACTGGGCAAGCCAGCGTACGCTATATGTACTATCAAAAGATCTTAAATCTTTTGAAGGACCACCCCAGAAGCTTTTCAATTGGGACCTTGGAACCATTGATGTAATTATCAAGAAAGTTAGAGGCAGTTATTATGCAATTTTAAAAGATGAAACCTATCCAACGCCTTATTGGCCAACAGGAAAAACAATTAGGATTGCTAAATCAGGTTCATTATTAGGCCCATATTCACTTCCTCAGGATCCTATTAGTCCAAATTTTCGAGAAGCCCCGGCGTTAATTCCTTCCCCAAACGGAGATAATTGGTATTTGTATTATGAACAGTATCCTGGTGTGTCATATGGACTTTCCATTTCAGATAATTTAAATGGACCTTGGTACCAAGCATCTGGTTATACTTTTTTTAGCGACTGGGATAAATATAGTTTGCCATCTAAAGTAAGACATGGCTGTATGATCACTATTTCAAATAATGAATATACTAGTTTAGTTAATACATTTGGAATTTCACCAGAAACAAGAAGAACTACCAAATGAGATATTTACAAAAGTCAATATTGATTATTTTCGGAATTTGTGTTCTAAGTTGTTCGACAGAGAAATCCTCCGATGCTGATAATGTAAGAGATCCTGACACTGCTATTTCTGAAATTTCATCGAAAGATCCCATACCGGGAATTCGCATTGCTTGGGACTATACCACACAAAATCAAATATCTAGGAAAAACGATACTGGATACAGTGGTTATGCAAGAATTATCCAATTGCATGATTCATCTTTGCTAGTTTCTTACGAATCAAATGGAAATGTGATTGTAAAGATGAGTAAGGATTTCGGTAAATCTTGGTCTGAATCTATAACTGTAGTATCTTCAATAGAAGGGGTGAATATGGCAACGCCAGATCTTCTTCAATTAAAAAATGGTTCTATTTTATTGGCTTACAATCCTCGTCCAGGCGAATCAGCAGCCAAATCCAAAAAATTTCTTATCAAAACAATTTTAAGTATAGATGGAGGTTTAACATGGCATGATGACCTGGTGGTTTACGAAGGTGATTCCAAGTTTGAAAATGGTGTATGGGAACCCAGTCTATTGCAATTGCCAGATGGTGAAATTGAGCTGTTTTTTTCAAATGAGAATGTTTATCGAAACTCTGATGAACAGAATATTTCATTGTTAAGATCTACAAACAATGGAGTTTCCTGGACGTCAGAACCTGAAATCACAAGTTTTAGAAATGGAAGTAGGGATGGAATGCCTTCTCCGCTATATCTTAATGATAAGAATGAAATCCTTTATTCTATAGAGGATAATGGTAGTAATAATAATTTTAAACCATACATAATTAGAAATTCAATTTCTGAAAACTGGAGTCAAACCATAGGAGGCAATGGTAAAAACAGAAGTTATGCATTGAAAGATCGGTTGAAAGAATCAGAATATGCAGGTGCTCCGTATTTGGCCCAGTTGCAAACAGGAGAAACCTTACTCTCTTATCAGGGAACTGATAATCGGAATAGCAATGACTTAAATAATGCGGATATGAAAGTAGCAATTGGAAATGAGAATGGGGAAGATTTCAATAGGATTTCCACTCCTTTCATAATTCCTGAAGGAAAATCCGCACTTTGGAATAGTATTGCTGTACTGGATGATAATACAATAATTGCCCTCACCACAACGAATGCATTTTCCGCTACCAATGCCTCAGAAGTTTGGATGATCAGGGGGCATGTAATTCAAGAATTAAAAGCAGAAAAAGGCTCGATCAACATAGATGGTAAAACTTCAGAAGATATTTGGCAGGAAGACTTTCCTATTTTTATAGGTCAGGTAAGCGAAACTCAGCTTCATGCTAATGTGTTAGCTGATGAAGAAAATCTTTATGTTATTGCCAAAATTTCAGACAATATAATTTCCACTACTTCAGCAAATATTCAGAATAATGATGGAGTGTTAATCTACCTAGACCCTAATAGTAGAAACTACGAAAAGCCTGATGAAGGTGTTTTTAAAATAAATATTTCTGCAGCGAACAAGGTTCAGGTTTTTGAAGGAAACAAATCAAACTGGATTGAAATGGAAGTACCTGAATTAAAATCTGCAGTTGCCACTTCTAATGGATATTTACAGGAAATAGCCATTCCTTGGCAATCGATTGGTGGGAAACCCAGATCCAATTCTCGAATTGGTTTCAGCATTCAACTTATAGAAAAAGGAAATGCAAGTTATTCTGAAATGATCTCTACAACACAGGCAAATGCCCCATACACTTGGTTAAGTCTTAAACTATAACAAAGATGAAAAATATTTATAACCTGAGTTTCCTACTTTTAATGGTAAGTTATACGATTTTCGCACAGTCAGGGAAATTTACGAATCCAATCTTACCTTCTGGAGCAGATCCTTACAGCACCTTTTATAACGGCTATTATTATTATACAAATACGCTTCAGAATAAATTAGTGCTTTGGAAAACAAAGAACCTGGTAAATATAAAAAATGCAGAAAGCAAAACCATTTGGACACCTCCTGAAGGAACCATGTATTCAAAAGATATCTGGGCTCCAGAATTTCATATAATCGATGGGAAATGGTATGTATATTTTGCTGCAGATGATGGAAATAACAACAATCATCGGATGTATGTCTTAGAAAACACCTCTGAAGATCCTTTTAAAGGAAAATGGGAATTTAAAGGAAAAATTGCTGCGCAACCAGATCGTTGGGCCATAGACGGGAATGTTTTTGAATTCAAAGATGTACTTTATATGATCTGGTCTGGATGGGAAGGTGATACCAACGGCCAACAAAACATTTACATCGCAAAAATGAAAAATCCATGGACCATTGATGGAAATCGAGTTTTAATTTCACAACCCTCCTATATCTGGGAAAAACAGGGAGATCTGGATGATGAAATTAATCCGCCTCATGTAAATGTGAACGAAGGACCGCAATTTTTGGAGCATGATGGAAAGATCTTTATCGTCTTCTCAGCGAATGGTTGCTGGACAGATTATTATTCTCTTGGCATGCTAAGCTTAACCGGAAATGATATTTTAGATCCGGCTTCTTGGGAAAAACATCCAAAACCTATTTTCACTAAATCAGAAGAAAACTCGGTATACGCACCGGGTCATAATTCCTTTTTCAAATCTCCCGATGGAACAGAGGATTGGATTTTGTATCACGCCAATTCAAATCCTGGTGATGGTTGTGGAGGAAAACGATCTCCAAGAATGCAAATGATCAAATGGAATGAAGATGGAACTCCAAATCTTGGAATTCCAGTTTCAGAAAAAACATTTTTAGAAATACCATCACAAAAATAATATTATGAAAAAGACAGTAATGACAATCCTCTTGTTAGCATTATCAATTGGAAGTATAAATGCTCAAAATCGTTGGAGTAAAGAAAAAGTGAAAGACTGGTATGAAAAACATGATTGGTTAACTGGCGCTAATTTTATACCCAGTTCTGCAATTAATCAATTAGAGATGTGGCAGGAAAGCACTTTTGATCCTCAAACTATTGATAAAGAACTTGGATACGCAGAAAGTGTTGGCTTTAATACCATGAGAGTTTATCTTCATAGTTTGGTCTACAAAGCAGATAAGAATGGATTCAAGAATAGAGTGAATAAATATCTTGAAATAGCCGATTCACATAAAATCCAAACTATTTTTGTGATCTTTGACGATGTATGGGATTCAAGTCCAAATATAGGTAAACAACCAGATCCAAAACCTGGAACACATAACTCGGGATGGGTACAAGACCCAGGTTTCCCACAATCTGTGGAAATGGCAAGTTCTGAAGATCTTAAATCTTATGTAAAGGATTTACTTACCACCTTTGGAAAAGATGAGCGCATTTTACTTTGGGATCTTTATAATGAACCTGGGAATAATGACAAGGGAAATAAATCTTTTGCGCTTTTGGAGAATGTCTTTAAATGGGCTCGTGAAGCAAATCCATCTCAACCTTTATCTGCAGGATTATGGAAATGGAGTCTAAAAGATCTTAATACTTTTCAGGCATTAAATTCAGATATCTTAACCTATCACTGCTATGATGAACCACAAGCACATACTAGAATTATTGAGTTATTAAAAACACACGGCCGCCCAATGATTTGTACCGAATATATGGCACGGACAAGAAATAATACTTTTGCAAATACATTGACTTTGCTGAAGGATAATAATATAGGCGCTATTAATTGGGGACTTGTAAACGGAAAGAGTAACACAATTTATGCCTGGAACACACCTATTGAATCAGGAGAAGAACCTGTTGAATGGTTTCATGATATTTTCAGAAAGAACGGCTCTCCTTACCGTCAGGATGAAGCAGATTTAATTAAGAAGTTGAATTTACAGACTCCATAGAAAAACACCAAAGTGTTTCTTGCTAAGTTAAAGATGAAAAATTATTTTGAGTTAAACTGGGCAATGAAAATATGATTATTTATCAGTGCGAAATTGAATTAGAAGTTTTAATAACATTGAAATAAATAATAATGAATAAAAAATTTTCAGATGTAATATTGATTTTCGTGGTTATCCTTTGTGTTTCTTGTTCCAATAGCAAAGTTCATTCTAGCTCTGAGAATAATGATATTTCCGGTATAATTAACGAACCAAAAGCTAAAAAAATTCAACTTGCTGACCCAACCATTTATTATCATAATGATACCTATTATCTATATGGGACTTCACAGGGAGATCTTACGGCGAAAGGTTTAGGCTTTTTGGTCTTTACTTCAGATGATATGGAGAATTGGGAAGGCCCTGTAGGGAAATCCGATGGCTTTGCCTTAACAGAAAAGAATGCTTTTGGGAATGAGGGCTTTTGGGCACCCCAAGTTTTTGAGTACGAGGATAAATTTTATATGGCGTATACTGCCAATGAAAGTATAGCTATTGCCAGTAGTGATAGTCCGTTGGGGCCTTTTACCAATTCAGGGGTAGCCCTCTATGCGGAATCAAAACAAATTGATCCTTTTGTTTTTTTTGATGAAGGGAAAGCTTATCTGTATCATGTGAGGCTTGATGAAGGAAACAGAATTTTTGTAGCCGAAATGGAAGATGATCTAAATAGTATTAAATCTGAAACTCTAAGGGAGTGTATATCAGCGGATAAGCAATGGGAGAATACTGAGTTAGTCGACTGGAAGGTTGCCGAGGGGCCAACAGTGTTAAAACATAATGAGAAATATTACTTAATATATTCTGCTAATGATTTTAGAAATCCTGATTATGCAGTAGGTTATGCTACTTGTGATAATCCTATGGGACCCTGGGAAAAGGCTGATGAAAGTCCTATTATCCATAGAGCGCTGGTTAGCGAAAGTGGCCCGGGACATGGTGATGTTATTATGGGGGAAAATGATGAAATGTACTATGTTTTACATACCCATTTTTCAAATACTTCGGTTCACCCTCGAAAAACAGGGGTTATCCAGTTAAGTTTCTCTGAAAATGAGGACGGGAGTGAATCTTTACAGGCAGAGGATGAAACTTTTACCTTTTTAGAATCAAAAGAAGGATTATGATATATAGATTTATTTTATTCCTCATTATTATTTTAAATGTTATGATTGCCTGTGATCAAACAGATAAGGAAACTTCATCCAATGTTAGCGATGACAACATCGAAAATACCGAAGAGGAAAATACCTTCGTTAACCCTTTGTTATTTTCTGGAGCTGACCCCTGGGTGAATAAAGGTAATAATAGTTATTATTACACCCATACTACAGGAAATAATCTATGGCTTTGGGAGACTAAACATATGGAAGACC
>JBGSWA010000077.1:0-3623 GCA_041752645.1 Gillisia sp.
TTCAAAGGACTTTTATGAATTAGTACTCAGAGAGAAGGGATACTCATTCATAGATAGTAAAGCCTCCCAAAGCAACATACTTGACATCATATTACCATCAGACCATGTGCATATTGAAATTGGAATTTTTCAAGAAAGAGAAGTGAATATTTTATTTACATTTCTAAGGGCAAATTACCAGAATATCGCCGTTACATTGCATGATCCACCATTGTTGAAATATCCATTTAGGGAGTTTAAAAATTCGTTTTTGAATAAAGTATCAAAATTTTATGATATCTACATCGATCGATTTTCCGCAGCAGGTTACTATATCAATAAGATAAAAACAATTTATGTATTATCAAGAGGCGCAGTTGAGCTGATTAAAAAAAAATATAAGATTGAACATGTTTATTTTTTGCCACATATTATTGATGAAAAAGAAGTAAAAAAAAGCGAGTGTAACAATAATAATTTTATCTACTTTGGTTTTATCGGAAAAAACAAGGGTATTGAATATTCATTACAACTTCACCAGCATTTACTGACCAGTTATCCGGATATAAATTTTTATGTTGTGGGTAAAGCCATTGGAAAGGAAATTAAATTTTACAACTCATTAAAAGAGAAATATACAACCAATGTACATTTTTTAGGCTATGTTCCGGAGAATAAGATCGATGAAATTTTTGACAAGGCAATTTTTGCGCTGATGCTTTTTAAACCATACAAATTCTTTTCTCCAATAAGCGGTAGTATTATTTTCAACTTAAAAAAAGGAAAAATTATTTTTACCAATAAAGTAAATGTAGTATCTGAACTTATTAGTGAAGGTGTAAATGGATTCTATTTATCAGGAATAATGAAAGAAGATATTGCAACTATCTCAAAAACGTTTATGGATAGACAGATGGTTAACAAAGTTAGGGAGTCATCCAGTGATTATCTTATACAGCATCACACAGCAAAAGTTGTAAGTGAAGCGTTGAATTACAGCATTTAAATAATTTCATGCGCATTTCATATGTGTGCTCTTTTAAAATAAACTACGGTACTTCAAACTTTGAATGTCAAATGCCAGGAATAGCAAAATTTTAATCGACATTAAAATAGATTGAATTATACGCAGAAAACAAATTCATGGCTGACGTCAATATTAATATATATATAAAATGATAACTCATTCACTCTTCATATTTTTGGTAACCTTTATTTTGGTATGCTATTCTATTAAGAAAATTATCTACATCTCGCACATGAAACATCTGTTTGATGAACCTTCGGAAATCCGGAAGGTGCATACAACACGAACACCAGTTCTGGGGGGAGTAGCCATTTTTGCATCTATGATGATTATGTCTTGTTTTGTCTTTTCTACCTCCTCCATACCGCACCTAAATTATATCATTTTTTCTGCTTTAGGTATTTTTATGCTAGGTCTTACAGACGACCTTGTGGGAGTTGATTCCATCAAGAGAATGATTGCCCAGCTTGGCATAGCCGTTACGATTTCAGTATTTGCTGGCTACAGGTTCACCAGTTTCTATGGAATATTCGGATTGTTTGAAATTCCCTATTTGTTGAGTATTGTTATTACCATTATTTTTATAATTCTTCTTATCAATGCATTTAATTTAATTGACGGTATTAATTGTCTTGCGGGAGGGATCGGCTTGTTCGTTTGCATAACCTTTGCATTTTATTTCTGGAAAATGAACCAGCCTGAATGGATGTTTCTATCTGTATCGCTGGGAGGGTCACTTTTGGGCTTTCTTTATTTTAATCGTTCGCCGGCAAGAATTTTTATGGGGGATTCCGGATCAACTTTTATAGGGCTAATCATATCATTATTGGCTATTAACTTTATTGAGCTGAATAAACCGAATCAAATTACTACGATCCTGCCTTTATTTAAATCTGCTCCTGCTCTTATATTCGCTCTGTTAATAATTCCGATTTTTGATACCCTTAGGGTTTTTATTATCAGGATAACTAATAAGATTTCGCCCTTTACCGCCGACAGAAATCATATTCATCACCAACTGATTGATTTAAGACTTTCTCATTTGCAATCAACCGGAATATTGTTGCTGGTGAATACCATTTCAATAATGCTGGTATCCATTTTGTTCCGGCTTCGACCCGAAATTTTAATGTTAATTACTACCTTGTTTATCTTAATCCTAAACCGTATTTTAACCTATTTTCATTCCAAAAAAAGGGGGATCCTTGGTGAGGAAAAGCAAAAACTTAATTCACGGGTTTCAACGAATAATAACCACGCATTCTCTATACTGAAGAAAAATAGCGGAGTAAAAGTTTTTCCAAAAAGTAGCATTTAAATCAGGTTTTTATAAACGTCGATAAATTAAAAGGCTCTCTAACCTCACGAAGCGTTTATTCAAGGATATTAATTTTTTAATCGCTTGCCAGGAGGTGTAATAACAAAACATTAAGTTTTTTATCAACAAATAATTTTTCGTTCTTAAACTATATTTTTGAAATAAATTAAACTGCATGATTGAGACGACGGTAGGAGGAAGAAAATGGAAAGAGATCATTACGCCGAAAAATAACATCTGGACATTAAATGTAGAGGAAATCTGGAACTACAGAGACTTGCTTTTCATCTGGATGAGACGTGACATATTATCTATTTATAAGCAAACTATCCTGGGGCCTGTTTGGTTTATTTTACAACCATTATTGACAACCATTACATATGTTTTTATCTTTTCGAGAATTGCTAAATTATCTACTCTTGGTTTGCCACCTGCTATATTTTATTTGAGTGGCATTATCATGTGGAGTTATTTTGCTGAGTGCATCACTAAAACCGCTACTTTTTTTAAAGATAGTACCCCAATTTTTTCAAAAGTTTATTTTCCCAGGATAATTATTCCACTTTCACTTGTGTTAACCAGCCTTGTAAAATTTGGCATACAGTTTTTATTATTTCTACTTGTTTATGCTTACTATCTTGTTACAGCAACCGGTCTTCATCCAAATATGTTTTTGCTGCTTATTCCTGTGCTTATTCTTTTAATCGCAGGGCTTGGTTTTGGTAGTGGGATGATTATATCTTCTTTAACCACCCGGTATAAGGATTTTGTTCACCTGATTACATTTGGTGTGCAATTACTTATGTTTACCTCACCGGTATTTTTTCCTGTTGCAGAGTTGGCAGACAGTAATTATAAAAACATCATTCTGGCCAATCCTATGACGGGTATTATAGAAGCATTCAGATATGCGTGTACCGGCAAAGGGTATTTTAGCTGGTCGCTGCTTACCTACGATGCGGTATTTATGATAGTAATGTTATTCCTGGGTATCCTGATATTTAATGTGGTGGAGAAAGATTTTGTCGATACTATTTAACAATTTTCATTAACAATACACGCTCTAGATGATTTCAATTGTTATTTGCTCTATCAACCCTTCTTTGCTTGCTCAATTAGAAAAGAATATTGAGGTAACAATTGGGGTTGCCTATCAAATAATTGTAATAGAAAATGCAGGCACTGGTAATGGCATATCAGAAGCATATAACAGTGGTGGCGCAAAAGCTATTTTTCCATTGATATGTTTTATTCATGAAGACATCGTTTTTATTACCGGTAACTGGGGCCAGTTGATTG
>JBGSWA010000078.1:0-2974 GCA_041752645.1 Gillisia sp.
GAGAATTAAAATTCATGGTATTTCCTTGGATATATCTGCCGTAATTTTTGTCGCCCTGCTTTTTGGACATTTCGGGGTAGTCGTCCCTCAAGATTTTCAGTACGTAGGACTGGCCCTTTTTATTTTTACGATCGGTATTCAGGCCGGGCCCAGTTTTTTTGAATCCTTTAAAAAGAACGGGCGCGAATTGGCAACTTTAGCAAGTTTGTTAATTATTAGCTCTGGGGTAATCGCGTTTCTGATTTTTCACTTTTCCGGAATTGACAAGAATCTGATCATTGGACTGTTAAACGGTGCCTTGACTAGTACACCCGGCCTGGCAGCGGCAATTGACGCCACCGGCTCTCCCCTGGCATCTATAGGCTATGGAATTGGATATCCATTTGGGGTGATAGGAGTGATCCTTTTTGTCAGTTTTCTACCACGCATTCTAAGGGTGAATTTACAGGAAGAAGAAAAAAAATATAAACTGGAAATTTCCACGGCCTTTCCGGAAATCATTAAGAAACATTTTGTTGTTGAAAATGACAATGTAATTGGCAAAAGTCTTGGTGAATTAAACATCAGGTTCATGACCAAATCTGTTATTTCAAGGGTAATGCATAAAAATAATGTGCTTGCGCCTCAAGCAGATTTAATTCTTCATCTGGGAGATATCGTCAAGGCTGTAGGTTCAAAAGAAGCCTTGGAAAGGGTTAAATTATTGATCGGTCGTGAAACGGACATTGAGATTCCTATAGATTCCAATTTCGATGTTCGCTCGATATTGGTAACCAACAAGGATGTTGTTAAAAAAACTCTGGGACAACTGAATATCATGGATACCTATCATGCTACCATTACGCGCATTACACGCTCGGGAATAAATATATCACCGAGTCCTTCCTCAAAATTACAATTCGGTGACAAGTTGATTGTTGTTTGCCACAAGGATAATATGAAGGATGTGAGCAATATCTTTGGGGATGATGACAGAAAGTTGTCTAATACAGATTTTCTGCCTATTGCTACAGGGATCCTTTTGGGGATTTTAGTTGGACAACTCAGCCTTAATTTCAATTCCTTTTCCTTCAGTCTTGGATTGACTGGCGGAATTTTGTTTGTTGCCCTTATTTTAGGTCGAACAGGAAAAACAGGACCTATTATGTGGACCATGACCGGTGCAGCCAACCAATTACTGAGACAATTCGGACTCTTATTCTTTTTGGCTTCAGTTGGTACAAGTGCGGGTTCCAGTCTTGTTGCAACCTTCCAGGACTACGGATTAGAACTATTTATTTATGGCATAGCATTAACCCTGATTCCTTTGATACTAACAACAGTGGTTGCACGGATATTCCTGAAAATCAATTTACTCACCCTGCTTGGAACCCTTACCGGAAGCATGACCAGCACTCCGGGCTTGGCTGCAGTTGACAACCTGGTAGACACAGATGCGCCCGCGATTGCCTATGCTACCGTATATCCAATTGCAATGGTCTTACTCATAATTACAGTTCAGATCATTAGCCTGCTTTCATAATTATTGAATTAATTCGGGATCTTTCTAATTAATTTTTAATCGGCCTATTGCTGATTAAAAAAACATTATAAAAATAGAAAAGAGCAGATGGGTGGGAGAGCACCGAAACTGTTGAGGGAATTACCGCAGTTATCTCGCAACTACTAAATCATTTTCTTTTATTGTTTAGTAGTTTTTACTGGGATTTATTCCTTTTGACTAATTCAGATTACAATTTTAAAAACTATTGTTAAAGCTGTTAATACGATTCTTTTTCTAAAAAAGTTAGCTCGTAAACTGGCAGTCGAAGGAGGTATAGGTCATAGGGTCATCTATTACAACCTACCATATTTTAAAGAGTTAGATATCAATAAGGAACCACTGTTGCCTATCGATAAGGCTAAAAAAGTTGTGCAACTGGGATGCTTGGGCTTTAATTAGAGATTAAAGCTATAGAATAAAGCCTCCTTCTTCACTGAAAGAAGCAATCTGCTGGTTTAATTCTAAAATCAAGAATTTTAGGGATACTCAGATTTTTCTCAAATTGGAGAATGGAATTCCCATAAGACCTTACAAAAACATGCCTCTTAATTTTAAAGGTTGGGATATGATCCACTGGAGATTCTCGCAGGCAGCAGTCCCGAAATCAAACCCAAGAGCAAACTCTTATAAATAATAGAGCGCCGCCTTACTGTGAATTAGATACCTTTGAATGCTAATGTTATTTTAATATTTAGGGATGTCTGCAAATAAAAAAACTTTATGAAGATAGAAATTACCAGATCCCTGGAGGGCGCCAAAACTGCTGACGGTATTACAGTAGTTATTGATGTATTTCGGGCTAGCAACACGATTATTGCCTGTCTTGCCGGCGGTGCGGAATATATAATTCCGGTGGGAGAATTAATAGATGCGTACAGCCTGAAGGAGGAAAATCCGGATCATCTGCTTTTTGGAGAAAGAGGCGGGATCCCTCCTAAAGGATTTGATTACGACAATTCTCCAGCTAAGGCAACACAGCTCGATTTAAAGAATAAAAAAATAATTCTGACAACCTCTGCCGGCTCCCAGGGAATTATACATTCAAAAAATGCAGCAGAGATATTGATCGGGAGTTTTGCAAATGCCCAGGCGATTCTCGAATACTTAAAAAACAAAGATCCGGAAAAAATAACCCTGCTGGCCATCGGCAACCAGGCAATTGAACCGGCAACAGAAGATGAAGAATGTGCCAAATACCTTAAATCTCAACTTGAGGGCAGTGAAAATAATATGGATCAAATAAGGGAAAGCATACTGAATTCGGACGGTGCAAAACGCCTGAGAAGATTAGATCAGCAAGAGGATCTCGAATTCTGCCTTAAACTAAATACTTATAAAATCCTTCCAAAATTTGACCGCGTTACCGGGAAGATAACAGATTGTGGAAACTAAAGATAACACCAACGGATTTTTTTCCTTTTTCTGAAGAAA
>JBGSWA010000079.1:0-3309 GCA_041752645.1 Gillisia sp.
TTATTAGATTATTGAATATTACCTCCTTGCTTTGAGAACGATTTATTCTATAACAAAACTCGTCAAAATATCTGTTGATATTCTTCTCGCTAACCCAAGAATAGGTTGTTCTTATCCAAGATTTCACTTGATGAATCATAACATGCAAAGCTTTAAAATTTGATCCCTTTTCGCTTAATATCTGTGTTAAATCATAATCTTTAGCAATTGGATTGTAACCTTTCCATTTGTCGGTAGTGATCTTTGCATTTTTGTCGATATGTTTTTCAAACATTTTTAGTAACGATTTAGCCGAGTAATCCTGTATTTTAAAAGTATAAAAACGTTTGACTTTCCCTTTATCTGTAAGTTCAACAGCACATACTGCTTTTTTCTTTGTACTGTCGTAGCTCCTACCTGGCTTGCCTTCTTCGTAACCTCCGACCACATATTCGTCAACATTAACAATACCTTTCATAGGAAAATCCTCACTGGATTTCATAGCTTCACGTACTTTGTGCATAAACAACCTGGCAGTCCTTTGGTGGACTCCATAACGAATGGACATTTGAGATGCCGATAGACTTTTAGTTGTTGTTGCCATTTCAAAACAAATGAAAAATGATTTACGTAATCCAAACTTCACTTTGTGAAACAAGGTGTTTGAGCTAGAAGATTCAGTATCGCTGCAAATGTTGCAGGTCCTTGAAAAATCCTTACGAATCTGACATTTTGTATGTCCACATTTTCTACAAACATAGTGTTCCGTCCACTTAATTTCAGATAGGTATTTCCTACAATCTTCATCTGTTTTAAACCATTCAGCAAACTCTATGAGATTTTGACCCCTAAAAATTTCCATTTTTCACCAATTTTATTGATCTTAAAGATATGAAATTAAATGCCTACCTCAATAAAGTTATAAAAAATATTGAGAAATACCCGTTATTTAAAGCGAAAGAACCTTATTGAGATCATTAATTTTTGTTGGATTTCCAAACAAGTACAACATGTCTCCTTGTTTTATAACGGTATCTGGGTGAATATCAGTTAGATAATGGTTATTTCTTTTAATGGCCAGGATCGTCACCCCATAATTCTTGCCTATCCCGGATTCCTGTATGGATTTTTCTACCACCGAATTTGAACCCTGTTTCACACTTAGGGTTACAATTTCCTTATTAGGGATATGCAGATGCTGATATAAGGGGGAGTGTGGCCCTTTTTTTAGGGTGGTTAGCATTTCATAATCTGAAGAGCGAATATTATTGATAAAGGCCTGAATTTCATCAGAGGGGATCAGGTATTTCCGCAGGACCCTGCTGAAAATTTCAATGGAGGTTTCAAATTCTTCGGGAATAACCTCATCGGCTCCAATACGCAGGTTTTCTTCTATTTCCTTTACATACCGGGTCCTTACAATAATAAATACAGTTTCAGTGAAGGAGCGGATCTCACTGATAATTTTCTTTGTGGCATCGGGATCAGAAATGGCGATTACCACCACCCGGGCTTCCTGAATATGCACATGTTTCAGGATCACGGGATTGGATGCATCTCCAAAAACAATTGGCTCCTTGGCATTTTTTGCTTTTTGGAAGGGTTCCGGTTCCAAATCTATTATAACATATGGAATATTTGCACTTTTAGCGGCCTTGGAGATGTTTTTTCCGTTGATCCCGTAGCCAATAATGACCAAATGGTCTTTAAATTCTGCCGTTTTATTGTTTTCTTCCTGATGAATTTTCTTGACATTATAAAGCCTTTTTCTCACCACCGCCGGGATGGGGGCTTTTAAAAGAAAATAGGTAATCTGAGCTGCATAATTCATTAAAAATGGGGTGAGCCCCATCGTGATAATTGATATGGCCAGGAAATACTGATAAATATTGCCGGGTAACAACCCGTTTTCCACCCCTACGCTTGAGAGCAATAAAGAGAATTCCCCAACCTGGAACAAGGCAAAAACCGTCATAAAGATAACCCGGGGCGGATATCGGAGGCTAAAAACAGTGGCCAGGATAATTGATATTTTTAAAAGAATGACGCCAATGACCAGGAGTAGAATTATTAAAATATGATTGAAAAAGAAATTTAGATTCAGCAGGGATCCCACCGAGATAAAAAAGAAACTGACAAATATTTCCCTGAACGGCAACACATTGGCCGTGGCATGGTGGCTGTAATCGGATTCAGAAATGATCAATCCTGCAAAAAAAGCACCTAGGGCAAGGGAGAGTCCCACCGAAGAGGTGAGCCATGCCACCGAGAAACAAAATACAATGGTTGTTAAAATAAAGAGCTCCCGGTTTTTGGTTTTTACAACCATTTTAAAAACCCTTGGAACAACATACAATGCCAATAAATAGATCACTATTCCAACCCCTGTAATTTTTATGAGAAGCAGGCCCAGGGTTTCCCAAATATTATCCGATTTCCCGGCCAGCAGGGGAGTCAATAGCATCATAGGGACTACCACGAGATCCTGGAAAATAAGTATGGCCACTGACATCCGCCCATGCGGGGAGGCAATTTCACCTTTTTCCTGCAATAATTTTAAAACTATTGCGGTACTGCTCAAGGAAAAAAGAAAGCCTAAGAAAACCGCTGTATTCATTGGTAAACCCATGAAATTAGCGATTAGTGCAGTAAATAGAATGGTTCCGCCTACTTGCATTCCTCCTCCTAAAAGAATGGTCTTTTTAATGGATGTTAGACCCTTTAGGGACAGTTCTATCCCAATGATAAATAGCAGGAAGATAATACCTATTTCCGAGAGCAGTTCTACCTCATGTTGGGAGCTTATTAAATTGAATGCATGGGGGCCCGCTATAATTCCCGCGATTAGAAAACCCATAATGGAGGGTACCTTTATTTTTTGGAAAAGCAAAATGATGAAAATTGACAGGCCTAAAATTATAACGATGTCCTTAAGAATAGGTATGTCCATAAATTTTATTTTCAGAAGTATTCGAAATAACAAGGAAAACAAGGTACAAAGAGCATTTTAATTTAAGGTGGGTTCTAAAAATTGATTTTTTTAATTTTTCTACAAATTCATTCCCAATAGATTCATAGAAATAATATTTTCGTCAGTTAAATCTCAATATATTTTTGGTTTGACATCTCCAGAGATTCATTTATAAAACAATAGTTACCTGATTGTTAGTGTTTTATAAACAAAGTTTAATCGTTACTACACAGGTGTTCTCTTTCTTGCAACAAATATAATTGCTAGGGGTTCTTATTCTGGATGAGAAGATTTAGTTGACTCTGCCTTTATTCACGATCAAGGCTTGCTATCTGGGCAAGCCCCTGATGTACATTTGT
>JBGSWA010000080.1:0-5777 GCA_041752645.1 Gillisia sp.
TTGAAAGTTCACGATCAATATAAAGAATACAAGAGATTTTATATTCACCGCAAATTTTTAGATTTAGTGAATACTACGCCTGAGTAAAATACTTGTGGCAACAATAGTAACCGTTGCACAAGCCCTTAATTTTCCACTTTAAATTGAATTTCCTATAACATTTAAGGCTTTTAAGCAATCCGTGCTTTTCTCGTCGGAACTTTATATCAGAAAAAAGCTGCATTAAAACAGCTTGAAAAGCCAATAATTCAGCACTTATAGTAGAAGGAGCGGCGCTATGGCAATTATGTAGGGCATTTGCCCCGGCCCTAACTTTTTTCGTTGTAAACTTCAGGTACTTCTTCAGGTTATAAGCTATTGCTGCCAGGTGCATGCATTTATTGGCCTGCCTGATTCCAATAGTATTTACTTTCCGTAACCCCATAAATTCTTTAAGAGTGCCAAAAACAGGTTCCACCGTACTTTGGGGTTTGCCTTTCATATAGCGGCCGCGCTTGCTTTTTACCCGTTCAATATTTCTTTCGTACTCCTGGCGATAAGCGGTTATGTTGATTCGTTTTTCGTGGCTTTTACCGATGCACGCCTGTTTTATAGGGCAGCCTTTACAATCTCCACGCGTTGTAAAATAATTATCCTTTAAGTTGCCATTCTCCATTTTCTGCTTCCTAAAGGTAACTTTCTTCCCCTGTGGGCACAGCCAGTAATTACCATCTTCGATATATTCAAAGCCTTCGGGGCCGCCTTTGTAGGTTCCAAGTGGTGGAATATAAGTTGTAAGGCCTTTATTTTCCAGGTAGGCATAATTCTCTCCACTACTGTAACCTGCATCAGCCAGTACATTTTCCCAGATCAATCCTTCCCGGGCTAAGCGCCTGTTCAATCTTGCGGTAGTGTCCTTTAAATATTTGGCGTCTTTCTTGTCTGCGAGGTAAGCCTGCACATCGGTTATAACATGTGTCCTGGTATCTACACCTATATTGCACAGATAGTTCAGTTTCCTGGCTTTGGCGGGTTTGACACTAATCCTCGCGTCAGGATCTGTAGGGCTGTAATGAGTTTTATTGCTGGTGTACTTACTGCCTTTGTTTCTTGCACCCGGGCGCATATCCTATTCTTGGCTCCATCTCTTGTTCCTACTTTTAATCTCCTGTAATTCCTGATTACTGGCCGTAATTTCTTGTTGTTCTTTAGGAGCTTTGTTCCCTTTGGCCTTTCTGTCCCTACTGCTTTGTACACGCACCCGGGAGAGGTGCTCTTCCAGCTCTTCTGCCGGGACTTTGATCTCCAGGCTGTCCATAGAAGCATTGGCCTTCACGGGAGCTGAATCAATTGCCTGGGTATGGCCACCTACCAGTCCTGCTTCTACGCATAACTTAAAAACCCGGGTGAACACTTCCTCAAAAACATCTTCAGGAAAAAGCTGTCGGGTACGGCTAATGGTGCTGTGCCATGGTAAAGGTTCATCAATATCGTGATCCAGAAAATAAAGAATATCCAGCCGCATTGCACAATGGTTCATCACGCCACGGTCTGTGATCATGTTTTCAAGATATCCCACCAGGCAGATCTTAAAGAACACCACAGGATCGATGCTCTTCTGCCCACTCTCCCCGTAAAATTTTTGGGTGAGTGGATAGAGGAACTCCAAGTTGAGTGCTTGTTTTAATCTGCGATAAAAATTCTCTTTTGGTACCCGGTCACTTAACCTAAAAGAAGTGAAGAGTTTTTCCTGATAGTCTTTTTTGCCTTGCATAGCATGAAATTAACTAATTTCGGTAACTTGTGCAACAGGCACACCGTATAAAAATAATTGCTATTTTAGGCGTAACCAAAAGTCGTCGCTGTTTTGATAAGACTATTTTCCAACCGAAAATTTTCGCAAATCACACCACAACTATTTTTATGTGAGCCGAGAGTAACGAACGGCTGAAAATCGTTACGCAACTGTTTATAAGATGGTGGAACCGACCCACCGGTGTTGTCCTGCAGGGGAGAGCATCAAACCACCATAAGGTGCTTTGGTAAAGAGCCAAGGTATTGAGCGTTATGGAAAAGGCTGCGCCAAGAGCGTGGTCAGGTATGGATAATGGAGATGAATGAAAATGAACCTCTGATGAAGTGTCGAGAAAGTGCTACTTTCTGTCAAAAGTGTTTGAAGTATGACAAACATTACAAGTCCAGCGGTCACCTGTTTATTGGCTGGGCGACAGGCGTCATTTAGGAGGCATGACCATTATTCGGGCTTATTTATGGAACTCGGGAACCTGTGCCGGGATGCAAAGTGAAATGCACAATAGCGCAAACTAGAGGCAGAATAGCGATGCTTGGCACAGGGGCGGACTCATCCGTAGTAGTGAGGAAGTTTCTGTAATGGAAATGGTGCAAAGGGATGAGCTAATTTGATGTACAGCCTGCCAACTTGAAAAAGGATGAGCTATCTTTGTATATCAGGTTAGAAGAGCCGTATGATGGGAGACTATCACGTACGGTGAGAGGCTCGGGGTGAAATTCCCCTTGCCTACTCGACACAATCCGTTAGCACCAATTTGAAGACGTGTATATTTAAGATATTCAATAACTAAAGGAATTTGATATGAGACTAGAATCTAATGCAACTTTACAAATTCAAAAACCAGTAGAAGAAGTTTTTGAAGGAATTGTAAATCCACAGAAAATGACCAAATATTTCATTTCGGAAAGTAGTGGAAGATTGGAAACGGGAAAAGATGTGATTTGGAAATTTCCTGAATTTGAAGATAAGTTCCCTGTCAAAGAAATTAAAATAGAAACCAATCGTTCAATTTCCTTTGTATGGGATCCTGAAACTGTTGTAAAAATTACATTGGAAAAATTACCAGACAATAGTACCATCGTACGAGTAAACGAAAACGGAAAGGAACTTAATGAAGATAACCTGAAATGGGCTTTAGACAATTCGGGAGGATGGGCAAATTTCCTAGCTTGTATGAAAGCCTATTTGGAGTATGGAATACAACTTCGAAAAGGTGCATTTGACTTTATGCGAAAAGAATAAAACAATAACATAAAAATATTGTCAAAATGAAAACTACCCTAGAACACAATGAACGCATTGCAAAAATGACTTTTGCTTCAGTATATCCTCATTATGTCACTAAGGTAGAAAAGAAAGGAATATTAATACCTGCTTAAGGGTAGTGAATAGTGATCAAAAGATTGCTTGAAGCTACCTTTAGGTTTAGTTCAACAAAGTACTATGGTAAAAAACAAGTAAAAACGCATTAACTTTTCACTAAACTACTTTTATAGGTATGATTTGTTTAAATTCTTTTTCAAAATTTAATAACAATAAAACGGTCAAACTTTATCAAATTACTGTCCCATTTCTGGTATTACGGGATAGGCAAATAAACCCTGTCACCATTACTTTCATTTTTTCAACTTCTTCCTCAAATTATCCATATCATCTGCTAATTTAGAATCAATAACCCTGGCATAGATCTGAGTAGTAGAAATTTTATGATGTCCAAGTAACTTGGATACAGTTTCAATAGGAACTCCATTGGCCAAAGTTACCGTGGTGGCAAAAGTATGCCTGGCAGTATGAAAACTGAGCCTCTTTCTGATTTTTACTTTTTCAGCTATTTCCTTTAAATACTGATTGGTTTTCTGGTTGGAGTAAATCGGTAATAGCTTTTCTGTTCCAGAGATCCTTGGATGATCATTATAGTAATCCAGGATGCGCTCTGCTTCCTCAAGTAAAGGAATACGAACAGCAGTATTGGTTTTGGTCCTTCGCATATAGATCCATTTCTTGCCGTCAACCCCAATTTGCAGATGATTTTTATTTAAGGCTTTGGCATCGAAATAAGCCAGGCCGGTATAGCAGGCAAAAACAAATATGTCACGATTAATTTTTAAAACAGGTTCTTCAAATTCCTGGTTTCTAATTTTTTCAAGTTCTGGTTTAGATAAATAAACCATATCCACCTGATTAAAGTGAAGCTTAAATCTTTGGGTTGGGTTCTTATCAATCCAATTCAAGTGTTCTGCTAATCGCATCAGTTTTTTAAACCGCTCCATATGCTTCATTAACCCATTATTTTGGAGGCTGGGCAATGAGCGAAGGTAACTTTCAAATCCTAAGGTAAACTCGTAATCAATTTGCTTTAAATAAATATCTGAAATGTGATGCTTTGCTTGTAAATAATCCTTCAGGTAATTTTCTGTAGTAAAATAATTTTTCAAGGTCCCGGACTTTAATACACTGGACATATTTTTGTTGTGGTAATCCAGAAGATAGACTAAAGTATGATGCTGCTGATCGGTTTCTAAAAACCGTTCTTTGATACGATGAGCAGTGATAATCTGATTTTGTTTTAGAAGATTATCCTGGGCTTTGTAAATTAAGTTCTTAGTTTCATCAATCTTTTTATTGATGTGCTGGCTCTCCATACTGGTTCCCAGCATTTTTCCGGCAGATTGATTCCACTTGGTTAAAGGTACAGTTCGCTTTAGGCTAATTTCCAAGGATTTGCCATTGACGGTAACCCGGACATAAAGCAGGGCTAGCTCCGGTTGTTCTTTCTTTTTGCGGGCGAAGAAAGAAATAGAAAAAGTTTGATTGGTACGCATGGTTTGATCGTATTAAATGAAACAATTAATAAGGGTACGAAGTCAAACCACCAATACGCGCTAAGGAATAGCGGCGAATTAAAAATACAAAAAATTAGCTCACGAAAAACTCACAAATTAGCCGTGAACTCACTCAAAACTCACATTAAATTTAACATTATTTGTTAAATTTTGAGTGCAAAATAAAAGGATAACTATGTGAAAATCATATAATTAGCCTTTTATTGTGTTAAAATATTAACTGTTGTTGTCGGGACGACAGGATTTGAACCTGCGACCACACGGCCCCCAGCCGTGCATGCTACCGGACTGCACCACGTCCCGATTTTTGATAGTGCTGCAAATTAACCAGCTTATTTAGAATTTTCAAAGTTTTATTGAAGTTATTTAAATTATTTAAAAAGTTTAGGATTTCAGGCTGTTTCTGCTCATTTTTACAAATGATTTTAATAAAAAAAAATACTGTAATTTTAAATTTTTAAAGCAACGGACCCGAAATGATAGAATCCTCAAAATTGATCGAATCCCTGAACCAATTCTACTCGGGAATCTTCGATAAAGAATTAATCGAAGAAATAGCCAAGGTTGGAACCTTGAAATTCGTTAGGGAAGGTGAAAAAATAATTGAAATTGGCGAATATGTAAAAGCAATGCCTCTTTTGCTGGAAGGAGCCATTAAAGTTCTGCGTGAAGACAAGGATGGGGATGAGCTGCTGCTATATTTTCTCTCCAGGGGAGATACCTGTGCCATGACCCTTTCCTGTTGTTTGGGCCAATCCAAAAGTGAGATTAGGGCTGTTGCCGAAATGGATACCAGGCTTATCATGATCCCGGTGGAAAAAATGGAGGAATGGACAGCAAAATATAAAAGCTGGCGTAATTTCATTTTTGAAAGTTATCATTCCCGGCTTACCGAAATGCTGGATGCCATAGATACCATCGCTTTTTTAAACATGGATGAACGCCTGATGCGGTACCTTCAGGAAAAAGTTAAAATAAACCAGGTCGATCTTCTTCAGGTGACCCATCAGGAAATTGCATACGATTTGCACACCTCCCGTGTGGTGATCTCCAGACTGTTGAAAAAACTGGAACGTGATGGCAAGATCAAACTTCAACGCAACAGTATTAAGGTGTTCAATTTGTAAAATTGACTATGTAAC